>CANDEX010000001.1 GCA_947383875.1 uncultured Azospirillum sp.
GAACCAATGAGAATGATGCTCGTTTGTTTACAAATGCAAGCAAGACGGTTTTGCGTGGCGGAGCCGGGGGATTATTGCTTGATTCAGCGCAAAATGTGACGATGAATAGTGCTACTACGGGTAATATTACTGTGACAGCCGGTACCGGTAATTTGAATATGAAATCAGGAAATAATGTGACGATTGATTCTGCGACAGCGGGATATATTGCTCTTAATGATAAGATGATGATGTTATATCCCAGCACGGCAACAATTAAGTCGATTGTAAATTCATTTCTGATAGGGAATACAGAGGCTGAAAATAATTTAGGCTCGGCAAGTGCTGCTTATTCCATCACAGATATTCAGAATAGAATGCTCAAAACCAAGAAGATGAATTTGGAGGTTACTGACGGGGATGGTGCAAGTGTGTTTACTGTTGATCCGGGCGGTTCAGGTATTTCTGGCAGGGCTGCTCAGGATCGTGGTTATGCCGCTATGCGTGGTAAATTCTCAGTAATGAATTTTGATGAAACAGAGAATTTGTTACAGGTGACACCGACTAATCATAATCCGGATACTGCGGCTATTGCAGCTGTTAATATCGATCAAGATTATTTAAAGGTTCATGATATTGCAAATGCAGACAAAGTGATGACTGTTGATATCAAAGGTACGGATAAAGCTGAAACGGCAGAAAATAAAGGGTCGGTATATATTCGCAAAGGTGTGATTGAATTGGCGAAAAATACTGGAAGCGCGGCCAGAAAGTTGGAAGAACATCAGGGGTATGTCAAAGCAGACCGATTTGTGTCAAATCATGCATTGGAAGAAAATGCTTTGGCGAAACCGAAGGATTTGGGGGCAACATTTGTGCAGCCTGTACTTGAAAACGGCTCTTATAAACCTAATGGAGCTTATGACAGTTATCAGGTTAATCCGGCTTATACGTCAGTGATGCATGATATTAAGCTGACGACCCGCGGTGGTGCCCGTCTGAGTGATATCTTACCTGACTTTATTAATAAAGGTATTTACATCGTTGATAATACGTATAGTCATAATGATGCTAACTTGAGCGACGGTCGGTGGGCTCAGGTTGATAGTAAGGGATATCATACAAGTAGTGACTTTAAAGATAAATTAGAAGCCATTGCCACGGGTAAACCAGGAACAACACCTATTACAGAATGTGGTTCTGCACATAGTTGTGAAGTTAGTCCGTGGACGGGATTTGTTCCTGCACCGCAGTGTCCTCCGGGGTATATGAAAGTAATTACCCTTACGCCGGCTACGTTTTCTGTGGCAGAAGCAGGGGTGCCGGGAGCATTTACAGATGGTGATAAGCCGGATTTGGTTATTGATTATAATGTGCGGGATCCACATGAATATGGAGATACAGCCAGCGGAACGCATAATTATAATAAACCCGGTTATGTATCAACAGCACCAACACCGTTGTATTTTCAGAAAAATACTTGGTTGCGGTCACAGGTCATTCCTTATGCACAAGATTCTTCTTCCTCTTCCTTTAGAGGGTGGAGTACGGTGATGGGATTTATTTATCCTTATACTTATTATGAGAAGTATGTTACGTTGTTAGGGTTAAACGTTAAGAATTTAGGAAGCGGCAATACCAGTGTGAAAAATAAGATGATTATTTGGAACTTGTTTCCGGTGTGGAATCAGTCTTTGGAAGGTTATGCCACGGTTTATTGTTACTTTGACCGAGGTTCAAGCGCGGCTATTTGGGATGACAACTTGGTTGATAAGACATATAATCAGTTAGGTGCCTTTAGACCGGTTTATCAAAAAGATAATTCAGCTTATACTGATCGTCTGAATGACCCGACTCTGGGTTATACCGATCCGTGGTAATGTCTGGTATTTATGCGCCCCCGTTGAACAACGGGGGCGTTTTTTATGATACTGAACGGTTATGTTGGTTCGCTTTATGGAGGGGGGAGTATACGTCATCTCAAACAAAGAGTCTTCATTGGGTTAAGATAATCTTTAAAATTATCTGTTATTCTGTATGATATGCAGGGAGAAGACAAATGATGAAACAGGTAATATTAGGGGTTTCCGTTCTGTCCGCTTTAACCGTTACGGCGGCGAATGTTAAAGCGCAGGCAACTTATTTTGGAGATGAACCGGAAGGGGTGCAATCTTTTCAACAGGATAAGGATGCTTGGCGTCGCCAAGATGGTAAACGTTTAGAGATTTTGCAGTCTGTTTCAGACTCTATTGGTCCGGCAGCTTTGGCGAATATTACCGGGGCCGAGCAGGCATTTTGTTATCAGGTAACCAGTCGTCCGCATAATTATAGCGGATATACGATTAACGGGATGGCCGTAACCGGCTTTTGCGGTTTGGTTGCCGAACCGGTACGTGAAACGATTAAAGAACAGTTTTTTTCGAATAGCGATAATATTGATTTTGTGAATTCTGAGAAGTGCATTATCAAACCAAAATTGATGATACGTTGGGTTCGAGGGGTAGATGTAACGGATATGTTGATTTCTGCGCCTTGTTATTCTTATTCTATTTTTTATGGTGGTAAAGTTCGTACTTTTAACTTTAGGCCGGGAGCGGAACTTATTGATGCTATGGTTGATGCTTTTAAAGATTTGACGGTTCCTTTTGTTTCTCCCGCGCTGCTTAATCAATTATTGCCTATCGGGGTTCCGCAGACAACGGAGCAAAAAGAAATTGTTAAAGAACAGAGTGGTCCGGTCCGTAAGTGGGAGCAGAAGCCGACATTCGTTCAACAACCGGCTCAAGGCGCGAAAAAAGGCTGGAATAATCTTAATTTCGGTCGCTAATGTAAGGGAAGTTTCCTAATACTCGTTTTTGCAGGATAAGATATCCGGTTATCAGTCTTGGAGATGGGGATTGGTCGGGAAACCCTGGTCTGGCTTCAAGCTGTTTTTTAATCCGGCAGGAAGACCGTTTGATTAAAGACGTTTTCCAGAAAAAACAGCGAGATAAAGCACAACATTGCTGAAATGGCCGGTGTTGTTATCCAGCCGAGAGAGATTTTTCCTAAAATGTCCCAGCGGATGTTTCTTCCGCCTTTGGCTATACCGATGCCCATAACGGCACCGATGACGGCCTGAGAGCTGGAGACCGGAACTAAGGGTAAAGCCGGAATATTGTGGCTTTGTAAAAATTGTTCCAGTCCCTGTGAGGCAAACAGAAATAAAACGACAGACTGGGAAACAACCACAATCCATGCGACAATCGGACTCATTACCATAATCTTTTTGCCAATGGTGCGCATGATTTGATGTGAGCGGGTGAATATGCCGACACTGATTGCCAAACCGCCGATTAAAAACAGTAATTGCGTGCTTGTCAGGTGAAAGTTCTGCCAATTAACGTTTGGCAGCGGGTTGGCATCAACAAATACCCCCATAACATTACCGATGTTATTTGCTCCTAAAGCATAAGCTCCGAATGCGCCGGTTACAATCAGGCCGATACGGGTATAGCAATCCAGCCGCAGTAAATGTATTTTAGCGTGTTTTAGCCACATTCTTGTGAGGGCATAAAGAGAAATAGCTATGATGCCTGACAGCAACGGACATAAAATCCATGTGCTGATGATTTCGGATAAAATTCCGTAATCTGTCGGTTTGCCGCTGTAGCAGTTCCAGCCGATGATGGCTCCGACGATAGATTGTGAGGTTGAGACGGGAATCGAACTGCTGACCATCCAATAGACTGTGACGGCGGCGGCAAAAGCGCACATAAATGCTCCGGCCAATGTGTTGACGGCACCGAGTTCTGTTAATGTTTTGCTGGCTCCGCCTCCGGCGAAAACCGCTCCGAGGATAACAAAAATTGAAGCGATGGTTGCTGCTGTGCGAAAGCGAACCATTTTGGTTCCGACGGCCGTGCCGAAAATATTGGCGGCATCGTTAGCTCCAAGCGACCAACCAAGGAAAAGGCCGCTGCTCAGAAAAACAAAAAACAGGTAGTCCATTGGCGGCTCCGTCAGATATCGCGTTTGATGGTAAAGATAAGCAATTCGTCAATACAGTCTTCTGCGATGTCGGCAATATCTGCAATGTCCGTAATCAAATTACTTAACTGCAGTTTGTTTGCCAACGGCAAATCCGAATCGAAAATAGCTTCTTTCATATGGCCGGAAGTGAGGTCAGTTTCATGTTCCATAAAATAGACTTTTTGAGAATAGTCACGGACGGTGCTGATATCTCGGAAAAATGCCCGAGATGCGATAGCCATATTTTCGCAACAGTCGGTTACCTGATCGCAGAGTTCCAGCATGCGCAGATGATATTCTGAAGGAAATTCCGGTCGCTCAATGTAAAAGCGATAACCGACCTCGTCAAATTTGTTAATCACTTTATCTAGATTTTCAACCAGATTAAGAACATCTGCCCGCAAATCAGGTATCAGATTTTGTTCGTAGAGGCGGCTTTCTATATCTCGGCGGAGGACGTCTGCATCATGTTCAATTTGTTTTATTTGTTTGTTGAGTTTCTTATATTCTTCACTGCGTTGTTCCGTCAGGTAAATGCGGATGGCTTTTTTGAATGTCATGGCGACGTCGATAATCTTATCATGGAATAGGTCTATCTTGCTTTCCAGCGATTTAGTCTGCGAAAATAAAGAAATTTTGACGTGAAACATCTCGTATTGTCCCTGAATTTAAAAAGTTTTTTTCAGTATAATTTCAAATTATGAACAAAGCTTTAGCAGTTATTACTTTATTTAGCAAATATAATTATCTTTTCTCTTGTAAATATATTACAGATTGGCTAAATTATAGATGTTTTAATTATAATTCGAAACTTAAGGATACCACTATGAACAAATTGAATTCAATTTATGTTTCTATTTTGGCGCTGATTGTGGCCGGTGTTGCATTGGCTATGAACTTTGTCGGTTGCGGAGCAAAAAAATCTGCCGAGGTTGAGCAGGCTTTGCTGGAAAACCCGGAAATGATTGTCAATGCTATGCAGAAATATGAACAAAATATGCGTGAGCAGGCTATGGCCGGTGCTCAAAAATTGATTGAAGATAATATTGCAGCTATCAATAATGATGCCAACACTCCGTTTGTCGGTCCGGAAAATGCAGATAAAGTTGTTGTTGAATTCTTTGATTATTCCTGCGGTTATTGCCACAGATTGTATCCGGAGTTGAAATCCGTTATGGCTAATAACAGCGATGTTAAGTTTGCATTTAAACCGCTGACTTTCGTATCTCCGGTTTCTGAATATGCGGCTCGCGCTGTTTTGGCTGCTAACAAACAGGGTAAATTTGCTGAAATGCACAATGCTATGTTTGATTTCGGTGGTCAGTTGACTGAAGCTGCTATTGACGGAATCGCTGCTCAGCAGGGATTAGATGTTGAAAAGTATAAAGCTGATATGAATTCTCAGGAAGTCAGTGATGAATTGGCTGCTGTCAGCGAACTGGCCAATAAAATCCAGATTAACGGTGTTCCGGCTCTGGTTATTAACGGCAAAATGGTTCAGACTTTGGATGGCGGCGTTATTCAAGACGCTATCAACAAATAATCTGATTTTGCAGATAACGAAAAAGGAGTTCCGCGGAACTCCTTTTTTTGTGAACTGTTTTAGTATTTTCGGTCGATAATATATTGTGCCAAAGCTTTCAGGTTTTCAGCTTTTTCTCCAAAGACAGATAAAGCTTCCTGAGCTTGTTCAATCAGGTTGCGGGCAATTTGTCTGGCATTTTCCAAGCCGTAAAGTGTTACAAAAGTTACTTTACCCTGAGTGTTGTCTTTGTTAAGTGTTTTACCGACTAATTCTTGCTCGCCTTCAATATCCAGAATATCGTCGGCAATTTGAAATGCAATTCCGATTCCGCGGGCATATGTGGCGAGTGCTTGGCGTTGTGTTGCATTTGCTCTTCCGAGAATGGCTCCGGCTTCACAGGCGTAACTTATCAAACGTCCGGTTTTCATTTCTTCAATGTGTTTGATGAGATTTTCTTTATCCGTATTTTCGGGTAGTTTTTCTGCGTAAAGGTCGAGCATTTGTCCGGCAATCATGCCGTCAGAGGCTCCGGCGGCCTTTGCCAAAGAAGATATTAAAGCGCAACGGGTAGAGGGAGCTGCCGCGGTTTGCGGAGAACTCAGTATTTCAAAAGCGTAAGTCAGCAGTCCGTCCCCTGCGAGAATCGCCGTCGCTTCATCGTATTGTTTGTGGCAGGTGGGTTTGCCTCGTCTTAAATCATCGTTGTCCATTGCCGGCAAATCATCATGAATCAGCGAATAGCTATGCAGCATTTCTAGTGCGGCTGCCGTGTGCAGCGTATCTTTGAATTCTAAACCGAAAAGGCGTCCCGTTTCATAAACGAGATATGGGCGCAATCTTTTTCCGCCGTTCATTACTGAGTAGCGCATGGCTTCCGTAACGCGGGCTTCCGGACCGGAAGGAAGCTCAAAAAAAACAGGCAGGTGTTGGTTAAATTGCTCAGAGTATGCTTGGATAACGGTTTTGATGTCAGTCATTATTTATTCCATTGGCGGCAAAGGAGACGTTTTGATTTCTCCGGCAGGCGTTACTTCTATTTTCTCGATTTTAAGCTGAGCTGCTTGCAGTTTCTTTTCGCAGAATTGTTTGAGTTTGACGGCTTGTTCGTAAGCACTGACGGCATCGTCAAGTTTAATGCGGCCGCTTTCAAGTTCTCGGACGATGTTTTCCAGTTTCATCAATGCTTCTTCAAAGCTTAGTTCTTTAGTTTCTTCTTCAGTCATGGGCTACTCCTCTTTTGATTTGTGCCGATTTTAGTATATTCATATCGCCTTGGCAACAGCAATATAATCAATGTGACTAACAGCTAAAGTCTATATAGCTCTTAGTTGTTCTACAACTCCCTTATTGTTGAATCTTATGCTAAATTAGTAATACATAAAGGAGAAAAAATATGAAAAATTTAGCAGTCAGCAAAGGGGCTATGTTGTTAAAAGCCTTAGGTAATTCCAAACGGTTGGAGATATTATATCACTTGGCCGAAAAAGAAATGAGTGTGGGTACATTGGAGAAAAAAGTCGGGTTGAGCCAGTCTGCTTTGTCGCAGCATTTGGCTGTTTTGCGGCATAATGATATTGTTAAGACCAGGCGTGAAGCTCAGACGATTTATTATTCCGTGCGCAGCGAGACAGCTCTTAAATTATTAGCTTTGTTGGATAAGGTATATAATAAACCTTATTAAAATGCTTAAGCGTCTGCGGAAGTTTGGCTATTGGTGATGCGGATGTTATGTTTGTCTGCATCATAGCTGAAACTTAAGTTGCCGTTACGCAATTCCAGAGCTTTATTGCCAAACAGTTCTCGCCGCCAGCCTTTGAGGATGGGATTTCCGCGGTCGCGGAAAACAGCAAATTGTTTTAAGTCCTCATCTGAGGCAATTAGTTTGGCAACAACACCGCTTTCAAGGCTGGTTAGTTTTAACAGGAGTTTCAGTAGTTCATATAAGCCGGCACTTCCCTGCGGAATGGGTTTTTCTTTGGGGAGTTTGATATATTGTGACGGCGGAATTTCGAATGCGGCGTTAATCACTTCAAGAATTTCGGCACCTAGTTTGCCGGTTACAATTTCTTTGCGGATACTCCGTACTTGAGCTAATTCATCCAGATTATGCGGACAGTTAGTTGCAATGTTTACCAGTAAATCGTCTTTGATAATGTTTTGACGGGGCGAATCCTTGCGTTGGGCACGTTGTTCGCGCCAGGCAGCCAATTCTCGCAAGATGGTCAGGGTTTTGGGATTATGTGAGCGATGTTTGATTTTGTGCCATGCATCCATGGGATTAACGACATAGGTTTCAGGGCTCTTCAGTATTTCCGCTTCTTCATCAAGCCAATGAAGTCGTCCGTTATTTTGCAGTTGTTCTTTCAGATTGAGGTAGACGTTTACCAGATGAGTAACGTCACTTAATGCATATTTTAATTGGTTTTTATCCAGAGGACGCAGTGACCAGTTGGATAGTCTGGATGATTTATCCAATTCAACATTGCATATTTTATTAACCAGTGTTTCGTAGCTGACACTATCGCCGTAGCCGCAGACCATAGCCGCTATTTGTGTGTCAAACAGCGGTTCGGGAATAAAACCTGTCAGCTTATACAGAATTTCAATGTCTTGCCTTCCGGAATGAAAAACTTTAGTGATGGCAGGATTTTTCAGTAAGGCAAAAAAAGGCTCGAGGTTAAGTCCTTCCGCGAGCGGGTCGATGATGGCGGCGTTTTCTGCTGAGCCGACTTGGATTAAACAGAGCTTGGCGTAATAGGTTTTCTCCCGCAGAAACTCCAGGTCAACGGTGATGAATTCCTGATTTTGCAACTGACTGCAAAAATCAGACAGTTCAGAAGTTGTCTCTATTACATTCATGGATAAGCCTAACTGTTTTTTATTTCCTTTAGGCTGTTATTTAATATTTTTTTTATGATACTTCAACTTAATTTTATATCTTTTGGGGCAATTTACGCGTTTAAGGCTTGCCAAGCCGGGAATTTGATTCTACAAATAAGAAGTTTTTTAATTAAACAGAATGAGGTTTTTATGAATCAATATCGGACACATACCTGCGGAGAACTGCGGGAAGCGGATGTGAATAAGACTGTAACTTTGGCTGGCTGGATTCACCGTAAACGGAATTTGGGTAATCTCTGTTTTGTGGATTTGCGTGATCACTATGGTATTACACAATGTGTGATTGACAGTTCTTCCGATTTGTTTGATAAGCTCAACGATATTCGCGTTGAAAGCGTTATCGGTGTGACCGGTAAGGTTTTGCATCGTGAAAGTGTGAATAAAAATATGCCGACCGGGGATGTTGAGATTAAAGTTGATGCCTTGGAGATTTATTCACGGGCTGACGTGTTGCCGTTTCAAGTTTCAATAGAGGATGATGCGCCGGAGGAAATTCGTCTGAAATATCGTTTCCTTGACTTGCGTAAGGAAAAAATTCATCAGAATATTATGCTGCGTTCTAAGGTCATTACCGCTATGCGCCGTTTGATGGCTGAACAAGGATTTACAGAGTATCAAACTCCGATTTTGACGGCGTCTTCTCCGGAGGGAGCGCGTGACTTTTTAGTTCCGTCTCGGATTAATCCCGGAAAATTTTATGCTTTGCCCCAAGCTCCGCAGCAGTTTAAACAATTGCTGATGGTTGCCGGTTTTGATAAATATTTTCAGATTGCGCCTTGTTTTCGTGATGAAGATCCTCGCGCGGATCGTTCCCCGGGTGAATTTTATCAGCTGGATATGGAAATGTCTTTTGCCACGCAGGATGATGTCTTTAAAGTTATTGAGCATGCTATGGGCGGTATTTTTAATGAATTTGCCAACGGTCGTAAAGTTGATCAGGCTCCGTTTATGCGCATTCCTTTCCGTGAGGCAATGTTGAAATATGGGTCAGATAAACCCGATTTGCGTAATCCTTTGGTTATTCAGGAGGCAACGAAACTGTTTGGAAATTCCGGTTTCGGTGTTTATGATTCCAAGGTTGCCGAAGGTGCCAAAGTTCGGGCAATTGTGGTTCCGGGAATTGCCGATAAGCCACGTTCCTTCTTTGATAAGCTGGATGCTTTTGCGAAAGAAAATGATATGGGCGGAATGGCTTATATTGCTTTTGCTGAAGGCGGAGCCAAAGGTATTGCCAAATTGTTGAGTGCAGAGAAGCTTGACGAGGTTAAGCAAACGCTCGGAGTCAAAGACGGTGATGCCGTTTTGTTTATGATTGGTAACGGTCTGAAGCTGGATAAGTTTGCCGGCAGAACCCGATTGAAATTGGGTGAGGATTTGGGGATTAACGAAAAAGATGTGTTCCGTATTTGCTGGGTGGTTGATTTTCCGTTTTATGAAGAAAATGAAGAAACCGGTGCGGTGGAATTTTCTCATAATCCATTCTCAATGCCTCAGGGAGGTATGGATGCTTTGCAAAATAAGAATCCGTTGGATATTCTGGCATTTCAATATGACTTGGTTTGCAACGGCGTAGAGCTTGCATCCGGCGGCGTACGTAATCATGAGCCTGAAATTATGTACAAGGCTTTTGAAATTGCCGGTTATAATAAGGAATTTGTTGACAATAAATTCGGTGGAATGATTAATGCCTTTAAGTATGGCGCACCGCCGCACGCAGGTTGTGCTCCGGGAATTGATCGGACTGTGATGCTGTTGCTTGATGAGCCGATTATTCGTGATGTGATTTTATTCCCGTTGAATGGTAAAGCTCAGGATTTGATGATGCAAGCACCGAATTTTGTTACGGATAAACAGTTGGAAGAGCTTCATATTCGAGTTGTTCCGGTTGAGGATAAAAAATAATAAAGAGTCAAGGCTCCCTTGTGAAAGGGGGCCTTGCGTTTTATGGGATTAAAATGATGAAGAGATTTTTTATAGTTGTTATGGTCGGAATGTTGTCTGCCTGCAAGTCTGTGATGTTTAGTGATTTGAATATGCAGATGCCGAATGCGAATTTGTTGCCGCCGTTAGAAGCCAAGGTGGATACTGCCAGTGTGCGCGATAGTTTTGATGTGAAATATTCGGGAAAATCGACCCGTAGTTATTATAATTATGGAGAAAATTGGAGCGGAGGTGTCGACAGCATCAATATGACACGCAAAAGAGACCGCAGCACCAGAGATATGGTTACATTGTTTACTCGTAATATTGCCAACATTTCTCAACAGTATGGGGAACGAAAAGGAACAATTCAGTTACGGGTCACAAACAGCAGTTCCTATAATTCCGGATGGTATTTTACGGTTCCATCACTGCTGAGTTTGCATACGCTGAATGTCTTGGGAATGCCGTATCAGTATAAAAATGCTGATTTGGAAACAGAAGTTTCAATTTACGATCGGAAAGGAAACTTAGTTTGGCAAACCACAGTAGTCGGACATGGAGAAGAAACAGTGGCTGTTTATTACGGTTATAATGAAGATGATGCTCAAGCTCTAAGCAATATTAAAGCCATGAAAGATGCCATGAGGCAGGTTAATATGAATATTGCTAATGATTTTCAGATGATTCAAAAAGGTTTGAAATGAGTTTGAGGTTAAATTGAGGTATTTGGCGGTTTAATTTTTTTACACCTGAATGAAAAAATATTTTGACATTCTGAAAAAAATGGCTTAAATATCACCTCAGTTTGATGCCTCGTCGTCTAACGGTAGGACACGACACTCTGGATGTTGGTATCTTGGTTCGAATCCAGGCGAGGCAGCCATAAAAAGCACCCTTTAGGGTGTTTTTTTTATAGCTGTAATCTTGGGATAAAACCAAAATTTTGGTTCGGAATCGATAGTTGGCGAGCGCAATTTTAAGCAGCGCGAGGCAGAGGGCAGTACGTCGGTTGGCATAGCCGAAGAGAGTCGCTGCAACACAAGTGAAAGTACAGAGTAATCAAGGTGAGACCGTCAATAAGAAGATAACCCAAATCTTATTATTAGCGGTTATATTTTAAACGAAACTTTACATTGTTTAAAACAAGGATTACATTATGCGGCTGGACATAAGAGGTGTGTAATATGATTAAAGATATGACCGTCGGTTCGCCGCTTAAATTGATTATCAAATTTGCTATTCCGGTACTTATCGGGAATGTTTTTCAGCAGCTTTATAATTTGACGGATATTTTGATTGTCGGTCGTTTGTTGGGGATAGAAGCTTTGGCCGCGGTAGGTGTTTCTGCACCTATTTTTATGGTTTTATTAATGATTGCCTTTGGGTTTACCGGCGGGTTGACAGTGATTACGGCGCAACGTTTTGGGGCGCGAGACAGTGATGGTATTCGCAGTTCGGTTGTGCATAGTTTAATCGCCAGCACAATCTTGAGTTTATTGATGACGGGAATGACATTGTATTATCTGCCGCAGATTTTGCGGGTGATGAATGTTCCTGAAAATATTATGGCGGATGCTTATAAATTTTTGTTTGTATTGTCTTCCGGTTTGGTGTTGGTGGTTAGTTATAATTTGTTATCGGGTTTTATCCGGGCTTTGGGAGATAGCCAGACACCGTTGTATTTTCTGATTTTTTCTACAGTGTTAAATGTATTGCTCAATTTGCTCTTTATTTATCATTTTAAAATGGGGGTTGTCGGTTCGGCAGCAGGAACGTTAACCGCTATGACGGTGTCAGTGGTTTTGTGTGTGGTTTACATCGGTTATAAATTTCCGATTTTGCGTTTGAGGCGTAAAGATTGGTATTATAATTCATCATTTATGCGGGAGCATTTAGCTGTTGCAGTGCCGATGGCTGTACAGTTTTCGGTCATCGCTTTGGGATTGATTATCATTCAAGCTGTTTGTAATTCCTTTGGGTCGGATGTTATTGCAGCTTTCACTTCAGCTCTTAGAATTGAACAAGTGGCAACTTCAACGTTAGTTGCGTTGGGTTTCAGTGTGGCGACTTATACGGCACAAAATTATGGGGCAGGGAAAATTACCAGAATTCGCCGAGGTGTTGTGCGTACTTCTTTGGTTTCTTTGTCGGTCAGTGTGTTGATTGCTTGTTTAGTTCGTTTTGGCGGAGAAAAGGTGGTCGGAATTTTTATTAAAGGTGATAATGGACATATTGTTGATATCGCTCAAGGATATTTGGATATTTCAACATTGTTTTATTGTTTTTTAGGGCAGATTTTTATTTTTCGTAATGCTTTACAGGGGATGGGGCAGTCGATTATTCCGATGATTGCCAGTATAGTTGAATTGGTTGTAAGATCTTTTGCGGCGATTTATTTAGCTGCGAAGCTTGGTTATGTCGGAATTTATTATGCCAGTCCAATTGCTTGGGTCGGGGCTGCTATTGTGGTTTCCGTTGGCTATTGGTATAGTCTGAAGCAGTTGAAAATTTGTTTGAAAGATAAACTTTGTCTGTTTCGCAGAGGAACTGACGATATTCATATGCATGCAACAGTACCTGCGGAATGATTTTTTTAAGAAGCATCAAATTTTTATTGACAAGAGATGAAGCTGATTATATAAAAGATTTCGTTACAAGGCCGACATAGCTCAGTTGGTAGAGCTACTGATTTGTAATCGTCTTTAGCTCGGTTCATAGAGGATTGAATTTAAATGATTTTCTTTTGTGGACAAAGAGTTGTACTGAATTTGAGCTGTATGTTGGAATCGCTAAATGGTGCTAACAGTAATGAGCGTGGTAGCTCGGTGGTAGCTCGATTTAAGAATTATTGTATTTATTTGTATGAAGTTGATTTTGAAAATTTAGATTTTTTTATGCCGATTTAGCTCAGTTGGTAGAGCTACTGATTTGTAATCAGTGGGTCGGGGGTTCAAGTCCCTCAATCGGCACCAGTTTCAAACCCTTGGTTTTCCAAGGGTTTTTATTTTATCTAGCCTATTTAATTCATCATAAAAATAGCATTTTTATCCCCTTTTAAGTCTCAAGCTACCACCAACCCAAAATTATCATTAAATTTCAATATGTTAGATTGTACACTTTTTTTATCAACATTTTTATGGATTAAACTGATTTTTGCTGTAAACTATTGATTTCCCATAATAAATAGCTTGCTTCCGACCACCCATAAGCTAGAATATTAACGAAAGGTTAATTTATTTATGGAGAAATTTAATGCCAGTTTTAACATCTTCAATCATTAACAGTGCTGAAATCAAAGATAAGATTTATTATATTTGGGACGATATGGTAAAAGGCTTTGCCTTAAAAGTTATACCTAATGGCCAAAAGAAATATGTTATTAAATACAGGACTTCAATGGGTGGAAGAAATGCCGTTCAGCGCTGGTATATTTTTGGCGATATCCAAAGTTTAAGTTGCAAGGAAGCAAGAGAAGAAGCCGCAAAACTCTTTTTAATGATACACGATGGCAAAGACCCCCAAGAGGAAAAAGCTTCTTTAAGAAAAGCTGATACCTTGGCGGAATTTTGGGAAGTCTTCAAAAAAGATTATGTGGAACTCAAAGAAAACAAAGAAACATATTTGAAAAACAACGAGCAATTATGGCGGCTCTATATAAAGCCGGTTTTAGGAAATAGAAAAATCACCGACATTAATAATCTTGATATTGAACATTTGCATAGGTCTTTGGCTCGCGTTAAATATAATGCCAACAGAATGCTGAGCTTACTCAATTTACTTTTTAATCTTATGGAAAAATGGAAATTAAGAACACCAAACTCAAACCCCTGCACTTGTGTTCAAAGATATAAAGAGGAATTAAGAATAAGATATTTAAGCTCCGAGGAAATGGAACGTTTCTCAGAAGAATTAAGAAAAGCAGAAAAAAGAACTCCGGAGATGTTATATACGGTTGCCGCTATTAGACTACTTCTTTTAACCGCCGCCCGAAAAAATGAGATTCTAACCTGTAAATGGGAATGGGTAGATTTTGACAATTCTTTAATCAATTTGCCGGATAGTAAAACCGGACAGAAAACAATTTTCTTAAATAGTAAAGCGCTGAAGATTTTGAATCAATTATACGCAAGACCGGAAAGAGAATTATCAGAATACATAATCAAAGGAAAAAATTTCAAAGGACATAATGTTGATTTCAAAACCGCTTGGCATACTATCATGAAAAATGCAAACATCAAAAATTTTAGAGTCCATGATTTAAGACATACCGCAGCAAGTATGGCGATATCTCACGGACATAGCGAGGCGGCTATTGCCAAAATGCTAGGACATAAATCAACGGCCATGATTAAGCATTATGCCCACTTAGCGAACAAACCGGTATTTGATGTTGCAGATACGCTTTCTGAACTTATTAATTTTTAAATCAAGAAATTCAACTTTCTGTTACTTGACCTGACCGAATGGCGAAATATAATAATTATCGCTATTGTTAATAGCATTTAAGATAACAATATCAAGGATAATAAGAAATGCCATTTCCGATAAAGAACTATTTTTATTTGAATGAGGTATCCGCCAGATGGCGTAGAAACATCAAAGACGTGGAATACTGCATAGAGAACGGTTTAATACCAGCCTATATTAAAGTATTTTCAGTAAAATTAAGTAATTCCCAAACTACACCCCAGAATATGTTACAGTATTCGGGGTGTAAATGTTTGCATCCGGATGACTGCCATGCTCTTTTTCGTCATCATAAACAGGCAATCCGTCATTTTTTATCGGCGGATGGACGTACAGAGGATATTTTAATAGAACCGTCACAAATAACAATTAGACGAATCGATTTAATGATTTTTCTGAAAGACCTAGAAATATTTGAGAAAAAACATCAATTAACTTATCAGGAAGATCTCCCGCTTTGGAACAATAACATACACAATAATAAGATTGGTTTTGATGACAATGTATTAACCATAGATAATTCCCATTTTTCATTCGGGCCGTTACAGGCCCGTATCATAAAAATTTTGTATCAGGCTTCCCTTACTTCTAATCCGTGGGTGCTTGGAAAAAATATTTTATTTGATTGTGGCGCTAGAACACAACACTTAATGGATTTATTTAAATCTCATCCTATTTGCGACAGAATCATATATAAAGCAAAGGGATATTATCGGTTAAAAATTGACTAATACACAAGATAATTTACCGGAAACTCGGACATATATCCGAGTTTAAAGTTCAGAAAACAAGAGGCATAAATAAGTTAATAGTAATATATCCGATGTAATCCGACTTTCATTCTGACCTATCCGACTTCTAAAACATAATTTTTTTCTAAAAACTATTTTTGAAATTCAAATTATTTTTTAGAGAGGAAAAGCCTATGAATGATATTAAATATTTAACGACCAAAGAACTTTCACAGCGTTGGAAACTCAATCCGAATACGATAGAACATTGGCGTACAAATGGATTCGGCCCACATTTTATAAAAATCGGAAGAAAAATCCTTTATTCTTTGGACAGCATAATTGCTTTTGAACGCGAAAATATCGCCCAAAATACAAATATTGTAAAAAAATAATTATCCATCCGGAAGTTTATAATGAGCGGTTGGATAAAACTTCACAGAAAAATTACAGAATGGGAATGGTATAGCGATGCAAATACCTTTCGTGTGTTTATGCACCTTTTGCTAACGGCTAATTATGAAGACAAGCGGTGGCGCAATATTGATGTAAAACGCGGTCAAATCATAACCGGCAGAATGGAGCTTGCACAAACATTAAGGTTAAGTGAACGCCAGATACGAACGGCTTTGGATAAACTCAAAATGTCCGGTGTTATAACCATCAAAACGACCAACCAGTATTCGCTGATAACTGTTGAAAATTATAGCTGTTTTCAAGATTTTTCTACTGAAAACGTCCAACCCAAAGCCCAACAGCCGACCAACCAGAAGTCCGCAGAAAGTCCAATAAACGACCAAACAAGAGTCCGACCAATGTCCACGACTCAAGAAGAGAAGAATTTAAAAACTAAAATATCCTCATTACATTCGGATATTTTACCAAAAAATTCTCACGAACCGGTTATTTCAAAGAAAATGAGCTTTGCGGATTTGTTGAAATCCAAGGGGATAGCATAATGTCAGTAGTCGATATGCTAAATAAAAAACACAAAGTTATGAATTGTGTGTTCGAAATTCTGTACGATTTGTACGGAGAGCCAGTATGGCTGAACAAACCAAAAGATGGGCAAGAGCCTGAAAAAATTATTGAACAATGGATTAAAGAGCTTGGGGATTATTCTGAAACCCAATTAAAGCAAGCCTGTTATAATCTTTTCAAATACAAGAAAGTGGCGACATTTCCAAAACTTGCCCATATTTTGGCAGAACTGAGTGATCAGCAGAAAGAAAATGCTCCCAAACAGCCGTCTGAAAAACGTTTTTCAGGGATATGCCTTGAAGTCGAATTTATGCGGCGTGATATTCGCCTCAATAAGTGTAAATACACATTACCAATCTACAGAGCCGCCTTCTATTACACAATTAGCGATTTGCTTAAAATTAAAATCGGTGAACGGGAATACACGGAACTTGAATACAGCTACCGTAATGATGGTATCCAGCTTCGGGGAATTCAGTACCGAAAAGCCGTGGAATTGGGTTTGTTTGATAATTTTGATGAAACATTAGATAAAATAGCAAAGGAACGCGGCCATGGTTAAAATGTCCCGAAAAGAGCTTTTAGAACGTTTTGAGGAAGCTGTTTATACAGCTAAGCGATTGCCGCCAATCATTATTCCCGGATGTAAAGCTGTATGGCCGGATATAATTTATACGCCATTAGAAATTTTACAGCAAGAAAAACGTCCTATAAGATTACGCCCATCATCCGAACAATTATCCAGATTAGATGAAGTTTTGAGCTGGACACCTCTATTAACAGAGCTTGAAAGAAAACTGATATGGTATAAAGCGCAGCGAAAACCATGGAAATTTATCTGTACTGTGCTTGGAATATCCAGAAGCTCTGCAAATGATAAGCTCAATAAGGCCTTAGATTATTTAAGCGATAGGATAGAACGATTATAATATTTAACTAAATCAAATAGTTTTTAACTTAATAACTGAATGTTCATCTACATCATACAAAAAAACATTTTTAAATTTGGAAACAAACTTATAACGCATTATTTTACCTGTAAAATGACAATAATTACCTTTGGAAACTCCGGGTTTGCACACTAACAAATAACATTCATCACAATGTTTTATAAAATTATCATATTTTTGATTTTTTTTCTCAATTACATTTTGTAAAGAGACAAAAGGATTTTCTAAGCTGAAACATGTATTATTAACGAAGCATTCATACTTTCCATTAATATTTGGAAAACCGCAGATTGAAAAACACAAATATTCATCATCTATTTTTATCCAAGGTTTTATTAGCCGAGGAAAGTTTTTTAATTTGTCTAAATTATTATCAATAATAGGTTCTATCTGATCCTTTATTTCTTTTTCAGCAAACCTATCAATAAAGCCCGGATTATAACAAACCTCCAAAAGCTGTTCCTTGGTTCTAGCCTCATATTTCCTTTTATCATACTTATCGATAATAATTGATATTGGCAATTTATGTTTATTAAGAGAATATTTACAAATTTTGTTACCCGTTGTCATCAATGCTTGCATAGCTTTCCCGTGCTTGCTTTCAATTATAAACTGGGTTATCTCTAATCCTATCTTTTTTCCATCATTAGACTGAAAGATGAAATCAGGACTTTCTGTTTCTTCAATTTTAACAATATTATGTTTTTCGTGCCATGACTTTCCTAGGGACGTTTGCAAAAAACAATCTAAATATTCTTTTTCTTCTATTTTATGGTTCTTCATATTAAAAGCTATATTCTCTTATAAACTACCCCAAATGAGCCTTGTTCTTTTTTATTGCTACATAATAATATAAAAGTCCATAAGATTCTACGATTATATTAGTTGTATTCGGCTGTATTAAACTTTAAAAAACTTATCCGTTCTGTAATCGCATATTTTTGTATGGACATTTTCAAAAGTTTCCCGTTATTATTTAGATATGATGAGAAAAGGTGTCGGAAGGCATCTTCTCTCATTTTTTTATGCGTAAACTCTCTCCAAATTCTCTGGGTCCTTCTGGATTTTTGACCCTATAGGGGTGGCTCAAGCGCGGCATATTTTAAGCAGACAACCCGAAAATTTTGGTTGACACGGTTGACATTTTTCATCTTCTTTCTTGGATTTTCAGGCAGTTGAGTCCTATTGTTCCGACAATGCGCATAAAAAAATATTATTTTGAATCAAATATATAAAGTTATAAACCAAACTCTCTAAACAAGTTGACAATTTTGGCGGTTTTTCTCGGAAAACCGCCATTTTGCAAATAAGGATGTAAACCAATGGAAAAAGTTGAAGTAAACACAAATCTTGAATACAGTCGCCGCAAACTGGCAGATTTAAAGGAATATGAGGGAAATGCCCGTACGCATAACAAAGAACAGATTATGCAAATTGCCAATTCCATGATGGAAAACGGTTGGACTGCGCCAATGCTTATTGATGAAAACGATATGATTTTGGCTGGACACGGACGTAAAGCCGCCGGAGAAATGTTGGGCGTTGAAGAAGTGCCGGTTATGATTATCCGCGGTCTCAATCCGGCACAAAAAGCCCGCTTATGTATTTCTGAAAACCAGATTGCTCTAAATGCCGGTTGGGATACGAACAAACTATCAGAGCAGTTGCAGCTTATTCTTGATGACGGTTTGGATTTGGAAATAACTGGTTTTGATGATGATTTTCTCAATGATATTCTCAAACAGGATAATGACAATGAACTGCTTGACCCGTTAGAGGGAGAGAAAGAAGAAAAAGTTCAGGCCAATAAGTTTTTATCATTTGGCAGTTATAAAATTCATATTTCGGAAGAGGAATACCAAAGTTTGGTGGATGCCTATGAGAATTTTGTAAAGGAAAACGGCGTTCGTTATGGTTTTGTGGCAAAGGTATTGTTACCCCAATGTTAGAGTTAGATTATCCTATCAAAGATTTAGTCGGCGCAGATTATAACCCGAGAGAAATTGATGAGGAATCATTAAAAACACTTCGTCAATCCATTAAGACCCTTGGAATTGTCAAACCTATCATTGTTTCCGGCAATTTAATCGTTGCCGGACACCAAAGGACAAAAGCCCTGCTGGCCGCTGGAATTGATAAAGCACCGGTATATCTTTTGCCGGAAAATATTAACCAAACCGATGAAATCCGCTTTAACCAACTGCACAACGGTACAGATTTTGACAGCGGCGATGAACGGGCTTGGGTTGGCAGGAGTGAAAATCTTGGTTTTGAAATGGTGCCACCTATCAAATTGCGCGGTAATATGCGGGCTAAAATGGCAAATGTCCGCAATGAAATCTGTAAACTTATTATCAAATATGGCAACTGGGGAGCTTGTGTTGCTACTCAAGCCGGAAAAGTTATCCATGCCGGACAATATGTTTTAGCCTGTAAAGCGATGGGCATTTCAGCCAGAGTGTACCGCATTCCAAACGATATGGCGAAGCAAGCCGCAGAGTTTTTGAACAAAAAGTATGGAAAATTCTCGTATGAACATCTGGCTAAAACAACCTTTATACAGACATTTGCTCAAAAATTCCGTTTGCGACACGATGAACAGGAAGAAAAGCCGTTTAATGCCTCGCCGACTTATGAAAAAAGCCTTATTCCAAATTGCAAAAAAGGCGAGCGGATTTTTGATTTTGGCTGCGGTCAGGCAGATTATGTAAAAAAGCTTCGCAAAAAAGGCTATGACATTCACGGTGTTGAGTTATTTTACCGTAAAGGCAATTTCATTGATTCAACAATGGTTCACAAAATGATTGATAATCTTTGCGAACAACTGGAAAACAAAGGTTTATTTGATATTGTCATCTGCGACTATGTTCTTAATTCGGTAGATAGTATGACTGCCGAAAATGATGTATTGACCGTAGTTAATGCAATGTGCCGAATGGGTGGTAAAATCTATTTTTCCGGCAGAGCCAGAGAAAAAATTGATATGCAAGACCGCACGACTTATGCCGGAGAAGCAAAATCCCATCGTTATATTGAATTTTTGGATGATGACGGATTTTCGGCATTATTCCGCAAGGGGCATTGGTTTTATCAAAAATTCCACCGGAAAAGCGAGGCCGTTGCGTTAGGGCGTAGGTTTATCAATACGACAGAAGCTAAACTGGAACGCCATAATCCAGGAGTTTGGTGTATGAGCGGAGTAAAAAATATTGCAATATCCCCACAAATGGTTGAGGAATCTATCATTCGGGAATTTGAGATGTTACATCCGGACGGCAAACCTATAGGCAGAAGTGCCGACGTTATAAAGGCTTATCGTCTTGCATTCGCAAAAGATAGCTAATGCCAAATTGATAATTGCGGCAAGATGTGAAAGCCAGAGATAAACCATTATACCCTTTTTCCAGCGGTGGGATTGGTAAACGCTTTGCTCCGGTTATAATAACTTTATCGCCCCTGTATGTTTCAGCGGTAATGATGTCGTTTTCATTATCGCTTGGAACAAAGGGAACGTGGAGATTATTTCGATAGCCGATAACGCCACATAAATACAAACACTTGAAATCAGTAAACTCATTGAGTTCAATCTCGGTGTTCACGGGCATATTTAGACTAACTTTTTGTGAATAATCACCGATTAGGCATTTGGCGCAATGAACTGTCGGGTCAAAACCTCTTATATACTTTAACCAAAAATACCTGAATCCAGTAATTTTGGCGTTTTCTGTAACAAATTTTATTTTCATACCAGCATTATAATATAATCACATAGGGTTGCAATGTTTTTCATCGGTATATCAAAAAGAAGTTTAGTAAGTTATGGCATACATTACGCAGGCAGCATGGGGGAGAAAACATAATTTTACCCGACAATATGTAAATAAGTTGGTAAATAATGGAACAATAAAGCTCCATAACGGAAAAGTGAATGAAGAAGCTGCCGATATGGCTATTGCCGCTATCCGCCAGCCTATGAAAGCCAGTAAAAATGCCACAGATGGGATGGACGCTCTCAGCAACTTATCGACGGTACTCTTAAAAACCCGCATAAAAAGTGAAATTGAAAAAGTCAAATATCTTGAAACGAAAAACAAAGAAGCTGAAAAATCTTTGGTATCAGCGGATGGTGTGAGAATAGCCGCATTTAATAAGGGGCGAATGGTGCGTGATGCTCTCTTAAATATCCCTGACCGAGTGGCCTCAATTTTAGCCAAAGAAACGGATACTAACCGCATACACGAGATTTTAACCAAAGAAATACGCCAGATCATTGAGGAAATATTAGAAAGTGGCTGACGCTTTTATTATTTATAACGAGGGATTTAATGCCGGTTTAAAGCCAGACCCGCTCTTGAATATCTCGGAATGGGCAGACAAATACAGGGTTCTTTCGCAAAAAGCCTCGGCAGAACCGGGAAAATGGCGAACTTCACGAACGCCATATTTAAAAGAGATTATGGACTGCCTTTCTCCGTATTCGGGAATTGAGCGCGTTGTTTTTATGAAAGGCGCTCAAATCGGCGGAACAGAGGTAGGAAATAATTTTTTGGGCTATATCGTGCATTTATCCCCGGGGCCGGTTATGCTTGTTATGCCAACGGTGGACGGAGCAAAAAGAACATCTAAAACCCGTATAGACCCGATGTTTGCTGCAATTCCTGAATTAAAGGGCGTTATCACCGACCGTCGTTCCAAAGACGCCAGCAATACAACCTTGATGAAAGAGTTTCAGGGCGGTGTATTGGTTTTAACCGGTGCGAACTCCGCCATTGGCTTACGTTCTATGCCGGTACGCTATATTTTTCTTGATGAGATAGACGCATATAAAGGAGATGTCGAGGGCGAAGGAGATCCTGTCAATTTGGCAATCAAGCGAACAAGCACCTTTAACCGCCGTAAAATTTTTATGGTTTCCACGCCGACAATCCAAAGCGTGAGCCGAATAGAATATGAGTACGAGCAATCAGACCAACGTCATTATATGGTACCGTGTCCTTATTGTAATAAAAGGCAGTTGCTTAAATGGAAACAAATCCATTGGGAAAATGATGACCCGCAAACGGCTGTTTATATTTGCGAATATTGCGGCGGTATAATTGAGGAACATCACAAAACGTGGATGTTGGAGAATGGAATTTGGGAAAAATCCAATCCGAGCAGTAAAATTGCCGGGTTTCATTTATCTTCCTTATATTCGCCGGTTGGCTGGTTTTCATGGGCTGACGCGGTTAAACAGTTTTTAGATGCCAAAAACAAGGATAATCTGTTGAAAGTCTGGGTTAATACCGTTTTGGGCGAAACTTGGCTTGAAAAAGGCGAAGCTCCTGAATGGCAGGTTCTCTTTGATAAACGCGAAGATTACCGGCAAGAACTTGTCCCGAGTGGCGGTTTATTCTTAACTGCCGGCGCAGACGTCCAAAAAGACCGTATAGAGTGTGAGGTTGTTGCTTGGGGGAGAAACCGCGAAAGCTGGTCGGTGGGCTACTTTATTATAAATGGCGATACCGCCAGAGAGGATGTCTGGAATGAGCTGACAGATTTTTCCCGGCGTTATTTTGAGCATTCGTCCGGCGCTATGCTGCCAATCTCCCGTTTTGCCATTGACAGCGGTTTTGCAACGCAACAGGTTTATAATTGGGTACGCAAACAACCGCTGAATTTTGCAATGGCAATCAAAGGAACAGACAGCGGCGTTACACCGTTAGGTCTTCCGACTAAGGTTGACCTTAATATCAATGGTAAAAAACTTCGCCGAGGGGCTAAGGTTTGGACAGTCGGAACTTCCATTCTTAAGTCTGAATTATATCAATTTTTGAGGTTGACTCAAAATGAAGACGAGAGCTTTCCGGCCGGATATTGTCATTTTCCCAAATATGACAGCGAATATTTTAAGCAATTAACTGCGGAACAATTAGTCACTAAAATTGTCCGAGGCTATCAGAAAAGGGAATGGCAGAAAACCAGAGAACGAAACGAAGCGTTAGATTGCCGTATATATGCCCGAGCTGCCAGTATCTGCTTTGGCATAGAACAGTTCTCCGAAACAAAATGGCGCAATCTGGAAAAAACTCTAATTCCGGAAAAACAGGAAACAGCGGAAATACCGGTAAAGAAAAAAACTAAAATTAGCTTTTCACCCAACATAGTCAAAGCGCAAGACCCATATTTATAAGGATTTAAGATGACAAAAGTTGAAATTTTACAAAAACAGCTAGAGGAAGCGGAACAGGCATACCATGAGTTAATGATTGGTGCACGCACTGTTAGCGTTAATGTTGAGGGTGTCGGTTCTACGTCATACGCTCAAGCAGATTCCTCCAAGCTGAAAGAATATATTTTGTACCTACAAGCAGAAATTGGAAAAGCTAAGGGACTGAAAAATCGTAAGGTTATCAAAGTGAGTTTTTAACTATGGATGACACAAGTTATAAAGGCGCGTCTTTATCGGCTAAGGAATTGCTGAGCTGGCGGCCGTTACGACATTCTGCGGATATGGAACTGGATGGGGAGTTATCGACTCTTGTTGCCCGTTCGCGAGATTTAATCCGCAATAATGGTATTGCCAGCGGGGCAATACAAACTCTTGTTGACAATGTTGTCGGTAACGGTTTAAAGCTCGTTTCAATTCCAGACCACAGAATTTTGGGATTGGATATTGATTATCTGGAAGAATGGGCGCGAAAAGTTGAGAGCTTATGGCGTATTTGGTCGGAAAGCGTATATTGTGATGCCGCACGGAAACTTAACTTTAACTCGCAAACAGCTCTTATTTTTCGGTCTGTTATTGAAAACGGAGAGGCTCTGGCATTGGTTTTATGGCGTGAAAATTCAGCCAATCCGTTTGCAACCTGTTTTCAACTTCTGGAACCAGACAGATTATCAAACCCAGATTTTAAGCAAAATAGCGAATTTTTACGCGATGGTATCGAAATTAATCAGTATGGAGAAGCTGAGAATTATTGGATAAGCAAATATTATCCCAATGACTATTACTACGGTCAGGGTGCCAATACATGGCAAAAAATTGCAGCTCAAACACCTTTTGGACGGAAGTTGATTTTACATGTTCATCACCCGGAGCGTATTGGGCAAAATCGAGGTAAACCGCTTTTTACTTCAATAATGCCGCTTTTTAAGATGTTAGACCACTATGAACGTTCGGAATTAAAGGCTTCAGTCGTTAACGCCATGATTGCGGCATTTATTGAAACTCCAATGGACAGTGAATCAATCGCCGAAATGTTTGGCGAATCTGTAGATGATTATCTGGAAAAACGCAAAGATTGGAGCGTTAAGCTTGAGGGTGGTTCAATAATTCCAGTATTTCCCGGAGATAAAGTATCGGCTTTTACTCCCAGCCGTCCAAATTCCAGCTATGCGGCTTTTGTTGAAAATGTACTGCGCCATATTGGAACCGGTCTAAATATCCCGCTTGAGCTGTTAATGAAAGACTTTTCAAAGACAAATTATTCATCTGCTCGGGCGGCTCTGATTGAAGCATGGCGCTTTTTCAATGGACGCCGAAGTTGGATAATTAACTACTGGGCTAAACCAGTTTTCGAACTATGGCTTGAGGAAAGTGTAAACAGGGGGCTTATTGAAGCCCCTAATTTTTACGAAAAGAAAGCAGCTTGGTGCCGATGTAAATGGATTGGTCCGGGGCGTGGCTGGGTTGACCCGGTTAAGGAAGCCCAAGCCTCACAAATTCGCATGGAATCCGGTTTATCAACCTTAGAAGATGAATGTGCCTCACAGGGATTAGACTGGGAAGAAGTTTTAATGCAAAGAGTTCGAGAACTCAAACGTATGAGAGAGCTTGGGCTTAGCACTTCCGGCGATGGCAATATGCAACTCATTAACCAAGAGGAAAATACAAATGAAAATATGGAACAAAATAACCAACGAACCGTGGGCAACGACGAGTGATACGCTTGAAAATATAATAAATATAGCCAAGCGACAAAATACCAACCCGGCAGCCATTGCAGCGCAGCTGGGAAGAAAATTGCAAAATACTTATGCTGTCTCTGTAAGAAATAATGTCGCAATTATTCCCATTCATGGCCCGCTGTTTCGTTATGCTAATCTTTTTACACTAATCAGCGGCGCGACTTCTTATGAACTTTTAGCCAGAGATTTTAATTCTGTATTGGCAGATGAAAGTGTAAAAGCGATTCTGTTTGATATCGATAGTCCCGGCGGAGAAGTCAACGGCTGTTCTGAATTGGCGGACATGATTTATAATGCACGAGGCAAAAAGCCTATAATTGCTTATGCTTCCGGGAGTTGTTGCAGTGGAGCTTATTGGATAGCCGCAGCTTGCGATGAAATTATCGTAACAGATACTGCGTTGGTTGGTTCTATTGGGGTTGTCGCTGTTTATGAAAAAGAAGACGGTGAAAACAAAATTGAAATTGTTTCCTCTCAAAGCCCCTTGAAACGTATCAATCCGGAAACTTCTGAGGGATTGACTCAAATACAGTCTCGCCTAGATGCATTGGCAGAAGTTTTTATCAATAAAATTGCAGTTTATCGTGATGTCTCAACCGAAACTGTAATCAGGGATTTCGGTCAGGGAGATGTTTTTGTTGGGAAAAAGGCGATTTGGCAAGGTCTGGCTAATCGTCAAAGCTCTTTTGAGCGAATTTTAACAGACCTTAACAAAGAAAGGGAAAATGAAAACATGAATGAAATGGAGATAAGACAACAGGAACGTCAAAGAATGAAAGAGGTCTTTGATAATGCTGAAGCTCAAGGTCGTGAACAGATTGCAAATAAAATGCTGGTTACAACAGATCTTTCATCATCTCAAATTATCGAGATTTTAAAGGATATGCCTAAACAGCAGGTTGTTTCATCTTTTGAAAAAGTTATGGCTCAGATTCCTAACCCTGAAATTGTTGTTTCAGGTACGGAAACCGCCGAAAATGTAGAGGTAATGGCTAAACGCATTGCTTCTTTGGCCAACAAATCATCTTCAGGAGAGTAAAATGTATGCAAATTGTAAAGATGAAGGAACATTAAAGCCCGATAACTTGTTGGCAGGTGATTTTCCCAGAGTAGCTAGACTGGTTGATGTTACTGCCGGGAATTATGTTCGAGGTACCGTTCTCGGAAAGGTAACGGCCAGCGGAAAGTATTGTAATGCGGTTTCGACCCAAACAGATGGCTCTCAAGTACCGCTCTGCATTTTGGCCGAAAATGTCAATGCGGAAAAGGAAGATAAACAGGCCGTAGTCTATTTTACTGGTGAGTTTAATTCAGACGCTTTGACTTTTGACAACAGTTTTACTGTTGATGTCATAACCGAAAAGCTCCGTGAAAAGAGCATTTTCATTAAGAAAACCCAAGCATAAGGAAATAAAAATGGATATCTTTTCAACACATGTATTGTCAAAAGTGGTGGAGAATCTTCATTCTCCATCATCTTTTTTATTGGATATGTTTTTTCCTCAGGAACAGCGTTCGGAAACAGAAGAGATTTATTTTGACACACAGGAAAGTAAACCTCGGATTTCACCGTTTGTTTCGCCATTGATGCCCGGCAAGGTCGTAGAACACGAGGGATATCGCACAAAATCGTTCAAACCGGCTTATGTTAAGGACAAACGGCGTTTTACCCCGGATATGCCATTTAAAAGAATGGCAGGAGAAAAAATCGGGGGAGAAATGACACCTGCCCAGCGTTTAGAAAAAGCCGTCGCGGTTACTCTTAACAATCAACTTGACTGTTTAACTCGTCGTGAAGAAGTTATGGCCTCGGAAGTTTTGCGCACTGGCAAAATTACGGTTGAAGGCGATGGTTATCCTGCTGTTACTGTTGATTTTGGTCGAGATGCTTCATTTACTAAAGTTCTTACCGGAGATAACACTTGGGATAATTCCAGCGTAAATATTCTGGACAATTTGGAAGATTGGGCCGGTGCAATTCAGTCTAAATCTGGTGTTGTGGCTAAAACCGTTATTTTAGAACCTTCGGCATGGAAGATTTTCCGGGCGAATCCGTTTGTTCAGAAATATCTAGATTATCGGCGTGGGACAGCTAACACTTTAAGTATTGACCCGATTATTTTAGGAAATGAAAAAGCTCGATTTGTCGGGAATATTGGCGATTTTGAGGTTTGGGTATATAACGACATATATATCGAAAGCGGAACTGAAATTGAAAAGAAAATCCTGCCTGAAAATACCGTTCTGCTGGGAAGTCGCAGCGGTATTGAGGGAGTTCGTTGCTATGGTGCTATCAAAGATGAACAGGCAGGTTTTCAGGCTAACCGTTATTTTCCTAAGTCATGGTTGGAAAATGACCCAGCTGTCCGTTGGATGCTGCTGCAATCTGCGCCGTTGGTCGTACCATATCGTCCCAATGCCTCAATGTGTGTAACCGTAAAATAGGAGAGTATATATGAAAGTATTAGCCAAAGTAACTCTGGTTGTAAATAAAACAGAATACGCTCCTGATATGGAAGTTGAGATTTCTAATGAAAAAGAAGCAGAATCCCTTATTGAGCGTGGTTTTGCTTCGAGAATTGTTAAAAATGAAAGTCAATCGTCTCAACCACCGTCATCTTCATCCTCAAAACAGGATAATTCTCAAAAATCTGATAAAAATGCTTCTAAAAGCACAAAAAACGATAAAAACACCCTAAAAAAAGATGAAAAAAGCAAAAAGGAGATTGATAACAGTGGTGCAGCAGTTTCAAAAAGCAGTGGATCATCTGTTCAAGAAGCTGGGAAAAACCGCTAAATATCAAAATCGGGACGTTCTTGTTTTCCTCTTACGCCCTGATATGGTCGTCAGTGTGGGCTTTTCACAAGCCCACACCGCGACTAATATGATGAAAATGCGGATTTCAGATGCTCCATATTTACAGATTGGAGAAAAACTATACTGCGACAATAAAGAATATACGGTTAGTCAGGAACCGTTAAAAGACACAAATAACTTAACTTGGAATTTTGAAGTAATATGCAGTTAAGAGCAAGTTTAACAGGAAATTTAGCTGAAATACTGGATAAAGAGCTAAAAAATGCAGAGATTGCCGTAACCCGCGGCATATCGACAGCGACCAGCCAACTCAAAGATGCAATGAGAAAGCAGGTGAAATCTGCACGTTTAGGTTCTCGCTTGGCGTACACTTGGAGAGGTGATGTTTTTCCTAAATCGAAAAACAGCTTAAGGGCTGTCGGTATAATTTATTCAAAAGCTGATAAAATCATGCAGAGTTTTGAATATGGTTTGGTCATTAAGGGAAAAGACGGTTTTTGGCTGGCTATTCCAACTCCTGCAATTCCGAAAAAAATCGGCGGAAAGAAAATTACTCCTGCTCTTTATGAAAAGATGAAAGGAATCCGGCTTAGATATGTATATCGCCCTTATGGTACCTCCCTGTTGGTGCATGAACAAAAACGCCGGACAATTATCGCTTTTTGGTTGGTGCCACAGGTCAAAATGCCTAAATTAATTAATTTCGAGACAGAAAGCAGAAAAATAGAAAATAAAGTGCCGAGTTTGATTTTAGCAAATTGGAGAGATTAACTTTACAGTTTTTATTTTTAGACTGGGAATTTTATATTTTTCTACGATAGCTGATATTTCTTTGGCTTTTATAGTCTTATTATCCGTTGACGTGTCAACGATAATCTTGACTTCGGAGTTATCTATAATGAAACCAACGATAGCTTCTTTATAGTTGGACAGGTCATTTTTTAATCTTTCGATACGTTCTGTATTGTCTTTCATTATGCAATCTCCGAATTGCATATTTTTTTATATCCAAAAAAAGGAAGAGTCAAATTGGAAAACGTAAGTGTCACAAACATTATAAACATTTTATATAAAAAACTGGATAAGTTGAATGGAGTTCAGACGCGGAAAAATGTTGTCATACCTCAAAAAATTCCACCTGAGGGAATGATTATTCTACGGTCTGGAAAATGCGAAATAATCGAAACAATCCTTTCACCGGTATCTTATGTCTTGGAACTCCGCCCGGAACTTGAAATATTGGTACAAGATATAAATGACGATAAGCGATACAATCAAATGCTTAAAATCGTAAAAAAAGTTTCAGATTGTTTGAAAGATGATTTTTCACTAGGCGGAACAGTTGATTATTTGCACACGGAACCGCCGGAATACAGCGATGAAAATATTGATGGAGCAGCACCAATTCGGATAGCGTCCATTCCTATTATAATCGAATTTGTTTCAAATAACCCTCTTTTATAAGGAAAAAAACATGAGTAGAGCTTATGGCTGGAATGCCAGCCTCTTGATTGCAGAAGAAACAGAGTATGGGGTTATACCCGAAAGCGGTTATACGAAGATTCCGTTTATTTCATCCTCTTTGGACAGTGAGCAAAGCCTGGTAGCTTCAAATGTTCTTGGTTTGGGACGCGACCCCACCACTCCGTTTCAAGATGTGATTAATGTTTCGGGGGATGTGGTTGTACCTATTGACGTACACAGTCTCGGAATTTGGCTGAAAGCAATTTTTGGAACCCCGACATCAAAGCCGATAGTTGATGAGGAAGAATCGCCTACCGGAAATTACGAACATACCTTTGAGTCTGGGAAAGTCTCGCTCCCAAGTTATTCTTTGGAAATCGGCTTGCCCCAAGTTCCCGAATACATCCGCTTTATGGGAGTAAAAGCTGATAACATTGCTTTTAATTTTCAGCGTTCGGGAGAAGCCCAAGCAACTATTTCCCTTTTGGCACAAGGCGAAGATGCCTCGGAAACAAGTATATTTGCCGGTGCTGAAGCTAAAAAATACACCAGATTTTCACAATTTCAGGGATTCATTAAAAGTGCCGGAGCTTTTTTGGCGAATGTTACGGCTGCCTCGTTAACTTATTCTAACAATCTAGAAAAAATCGAAACAATCCGCAATGACGGCAAAGTTGAAGCGATTGATGTCGGTGTTGCCAGTTTATCTGGGAGTATTTCCGTTCGGTACGGGGATAATGACCTTATGAACAAAGCCCGTACCGGTGTTCCTGTAGATTTGGAATTTGGTTATGAACTGTCAGAAACGCAGAAGATAACAATTATTTGCCACGAAGTTTATCTTCCTAAACCCAAACGTTCCATTTCAGGCCCCGGCGGTATTGAGTGTTCCTACGATTTTCAAGGTTCAAAGGAACAGACGCTCGGAAAGATGATGACTGTTATCTTAATTAATAATGAAGAGGTATATTGAAAAACAGAGGAGTTTTTACTCCTCTGTTTTTTTTAATACAAAGCATAAATTAACCATGCTAAAGCATATATAATTTTGGCAATGTCTATTTTTATACGAACAGTAACTTTCATGTTAAAGTTGCCTTCACCATAAAAGCCTGCCGACAGGCAATTAAGCCAACTTATTTTTAGTGGCGTTGCTACCACTTGTTTTAGTATTTGTACTTCATACGAAAACTATGAAAATTACCTACAACTTATCTTAGCTTTTTTTCTTTTTAGGCGTAACTAAAATTTTTTAGTTTCCTGAAGAAAATGAAGTAAGGGCTATAAATATTTTCCTGCCTTCCTAGGTAAGGAATAAAAAATAACACCTCTGCTATTTCCCAATCATATTCAGAGCCAACATCTATTAGATAAATACAACGGCATTATAAATATGAATAACATATTTTTTTTAATAATCAATCAAAGGAGTAAGTTATGCTCAAACTAAAAATTCAAAAAGAACCTTATTGGCTTGAAATTGGCTATGGCGTAAAAGTTAAAGTCAAACCTTGCACATCTACTGTTTTTTATCAGGCTAAAGCCTACATGAACGATAAAATATCTCAGACCGTTAAGCAATATAAGGAGGCAAAAGAAGTCGGAGCTGATGTTTCCGATTTTTTAGATTTAAACAATCCTAAAATCCGAGAGGCTTTTGCTGATGAAAACCTGACAATCGGTATGGCATTGGCCGGTATTCTGGAATGGGACGGCGTTTGGGAAGCTGAAAGTGATGAGACAGCACCGGTTTGCGAACAGAAAATTGAGGAACTTTTTTCAAATTTTTGGCTTATTGCTGAGAATTTTCGTAATCAATATTGTGGCGTTCGTGAAATTTTGGAAGCGGAAAAAAACGGCTTAACGCCCGATGCCACTGGCATTTCGGCAAAGGGCGAGACTATTGCAAAGGGTGTTCAGAAAAATATAAGCTCTGCCCCATTGAAAAATGCAAATACATAGAAACAGCTCCGCAAACAATAGAGGGCTGGCAGGCTTGGGAAGTTTTGAAAAGGCTTTCCGAGCCTGATTTGTCTCAGGCTCTAAATCTTGCCAAAAATTTAGGTTTTGACATGGAAATTATGAGCGAGCTGTTGACTGTATAGGATTAGTAACGGAAATATAAAAATGAGTGCAGCTAAAAATTTAAGCATACGTCTGGCGGCGGTGGGTGGCGATAAAGTCCGGCAGGAATTCAAAACACTTGGAAATGACGGACAAAAGGCCTTTCGACAAATCACAAATGTAATAACTCCCGCCAATGATAATCTTTTAAGATTAAGCGAAAACACTAAAATTTTTAACGGAATCCTCAAGCAAGCCTCGTATTTAGCCGGGGCTTTTTTAGGATTTAAGGGAGTAAGTGGCACATTTAGCGCAATTTTTGAGGCAAATAAGTCATTTGAACAGCTTTCCGGTTCTCTGAAAACAGTAACAGGCTCCATTGAAGCCGCCGAACAGGCTTTTGCTCTGATTGAAAAATTTGCAATAAATACTCCGTACCAATTAAATGAAATTGTAGTAGCGTTTATCCAGCTTAAGGCTCTCGGCCTTGAACCGTCAGAAGCCGCTCTCACATCTTACGGAAACACGGCCTCGGCTTTTAGTAAAAATATTTTAGATTTTGTCGGGGCTGTTGCTGCGGCGACAGTGGGTGAATTTGAACGCCTTAAAACCTTTGGTATCAAAGCCAGAGTTCTTAATGATGAGGTTAGTTTTACTTTTGCAGGAACAACCACCAAAGTTAAGAAAAATGCCGCAGACATTGAAAAATACTTACGTTCCCTCGGCGATGTTAATTTTGCCGGTGCCATGTCTGAACAAATGAAAACCATGAATGGTGTTTTATCTAATATCGAAGACGGGTTCGAAAAAATATATCGGGATATCGGTACAAACGGCTTGAATGAAGCGTTAAAATCCACATTCGCACAATTTAATGAATTAGTAGAACGTAGCGGAAACATGGCTCCCGCTATCGGACAAACATTAGCTAATGCCGTTGAAATTGCATCATCGGCATTTTTTGTATTGGCTGAAAATGCCGATATAGCATTAGGCTTGATAGCAACTCGATTAGGAGCTTCGGCGATTTCTGCAGGTTGGGCGGCCTTGACTGCCGGTGTTACAAAATTAAGCGGTGTAACGGCACTTTTGGGAACATCCTCTAAGTCTGCAATAGCCGGTTTAACCATGATGTCACAGGTTTCTAAGGCTGCCGCGGTACAAATGGCTCTGACAGCCGGAGTAGCCAATACTTTAAAAGCAGCATTAAGCCTAATCGGCGGCCCGGCAGGTCTGGCGATAATTACAGGCTATTCTTTATATAAGCTGGCAGACAGCCATAATGTTGCCAAAAGAGCAGGAAAACAGCATGCCGAAACATTGTCTGAACTTAAACAGGCTCTTGAAAACACCGTACAGGAAGTTGAAAATCTGAATGATGTCAGCAAAAATGAGGCAATTGCCAGTTGGAGCAAAAAATTAAAGGACGCAGAACAAAATATTAAAGATTTGGAAAAAAGCCTGAAAAACACAGGCGGAATGTCGTGGTATCAACGGCTAAAACCGGATTTTTTCAAAGAAGAATGGGAGATTATGGTTGATGATCTGCGTAATGTTTTGGCTGCTTCCAAAATTGACTTGGAGCAATATCAGGAAAGAATTTGGGAGTTAGCTAAGGATTATCCTGATTTCACGCCTTTGGCCAAATCTATACAAGAAAATATTTTACTTCTGAAAGCGGCTCGGATAGATGCAGGCAAAGCCCGTGAGGAACTGGATAGCCTAAACAACCCCAAACCTGTTATTGAATCGGAAGCTAAACCGGCAGCCAAAACACAAACAGAGGAGGAGTTAACAAAAATACGGGATTTAATCCGCGAACTTCAAGCACAAAATGTTGCACAGCAACGGATTAATGAAGCCAGAAAACAGGGAGAGCAAGCTCTGCAAAATGCACTGGCACAAAATGAGTATGAAAATCAGCTTAAACAGCTTGGTATTGCTTTAACCAAAGAGCAAGCTTCGGAAATTAAGTCGTTGGTTACGCGTAAATTTGAATTGGAAGCTGCAGATAAAAAATATCAGAAAACTCTTAAAGATAATGAGGATGCTGAAAAAAAATATGCGGACAACCTTAAAGATATCAAAAACCGGCTGTTAGATTTACAATCACCTTATCAGAAAGCTATAAGCGAGGCGGAGGAATGGAAAACCAAAGCCTTAAAGGGGCTTGACGAAACAAAAGCCGGATATGAGAATTTTCGGACAGATGTTGAGAAAATTTATGCAGATATGGTGGCAAAAGCCAAGCAATCAGCGATTGAGAGTTCCACACAATGGCAAGACGGACTGTATCGCGGATTACAGGATATTTATCAAGATACTGATAATTTGGCTATGCAAACGGAAAATCTTGTTAAAAACTCTTTTCAGAATATGGAAGATACGCTGGTTGATTTTGTAACCTCCGGAAAGTTGAATATGGCTGATTTTGTTAATTCAGTTATTTCTGACATGATGAGAATGGCTTTGCAATATGCTGTTCTAAAACCGCTTCTTGGGGCATCAATGGGATTTTTGGGAATTCCGATGGCTCACGGCGGCGGAATTATCGGAAAAGACACATTGTCTGGAAAAGCTGTAAATCCGGCTGTTTTTTCTACTGCGCCAAGATTTCATAGCGGAGGTTTGGTAGGAGATGAGGTTCCCATCATAGCCAAACGTGGCGAAGGTGTTTTTACAAAAGGGCAAATGGAAGCCTTGGGTGGCGTAAGTCAGACACCCAGAGTTACTGTAAATGTCTTTAATAATACCGATGGAACAAAAGCAAGGGCTGAAATGAGTAAAGACAGCGAGGGGAATCTCTCTTTAAATATCATTGTCGAGCAAATCGAAGCCTCTTTAACCCGTAATATTACTCGGGGAGAAGGTATTGCGCCTGTTTTAGAACAGCGTTATGCCCTCAACCCCGCCTTTGGGAGTTACAGATAATGATAAAATTTCCACAACATCTACCGCTACCAACAATTAGCGGTTACTCTATCAAGCCCGATGACGCCATTATCCGCACGGATATGGAATCGGGGCCGGCGCGGCAACGGCGGCGTTTTACTCAAACACCGTCTAAAATTGCCGTGCGCTGGGTTATGAATCAGGAACAGTTTTCTCTGTTTGAGGCGTGGTATAAGTTTCACGCCAAAGAGGGAGCCGAATGGTTTGATATCCAGCTTTTAGGCGGATTGGGACTTCTGGAACAGGAAGCCCGTTTTATCCAACAATTTGAAGCCGGATTATATAAAGGGCTTCTTTGGGAAATAACCGCAGAACTTGAAATCAGAGACCGCCCCACTTTATCAGAGGGCGCTCTTGATATTCTGTTAGACAGTGATCCTGTGAAATTAGGACGTACGGTTGAGCGGTTACATTTTCTGGTACATACATTTATCCCTAATAAATTAAACAAATAAAGGAGTTTTCCATGGCAAATATGCAAGAAAGGCTTGAGGCCAGTGTGTCTCAGGCAGAAATTGATGTGTCCAAATTGCACGATATTATCAATGGCAATGACGTGGCTACAATAGAAACAGAAAATGGATTAGTTTCCAGCATTGCTAAACATTTGAAAGATATTCGTCTTGAAATTTTACAAGGAATGGAGACATCCATTGAAACCGCCGAAAGCAACTTGGATAAACTTCATCAGGTAATTAACGGAGACGAAAACACCACCATTGAAACCGATAATGGCCCGATTTCCAGTATTGCCAAACATCTTAAAGAAATCAGGGCTGAATTAACTCAAGGTGTTGATGAAATTGTCGGAACGGCATTATCAGCGAAAGAGATTATTCTTGAGGCACAGTCTGATGTTACCTTAAAACACGAATCAATTAATGCAATAAAAGCTAATATTGATGAAATTGTTACCAACATCACCGCTATTAACGAACGTTTTGTTAATAGTATTGATGAATTTGAAACAACGTTAAACGAGGCTATTGCCAGTATTAACAATACTCGGGACAATGGTATAGAAGCGGTTAACAACCAGTTAAATATTGAAAAAGACAAACTCATTGCAGAACTAAATAAAGAAACCGACAGTGAGGTTAGCCGTGTTCAAAATGAGGGGCAACAGCAAATAGATGCAGCAACTGCACAGGCTGAAAGGGCCAAAAATGAAGCTGATGCTGTCAATCAGCCCTTGATAACAAGAGAGGAAACAGGAGGCGCCATTAATATTGATTGGAATCTTAATCAGGACTACCTCTTCAATCTGACTTCTGCAACCACGTTTAGCTTTTCTAATCTGCCGCAAAATGATGAAAAAGGCCATTTTGTGCAATTGATTATTAATACTACAGCGGCGATTAAACCAGTTTTCCCGGATAATTGTATATTTGCAGATGAGAATGCTCCTGATTTTGCAGCAGGCAAAACATATCATGTTATGTTGCAATACGTTGCCGGTTTGGCTAAATGCCAAGTGGCTTTTGTGGAGTATTAGCTCATGCAGAGACGAGAATACATAAAAAAAATGATGGTGCGACCAAAACCTATTCCTATCAATACCATTGTATTTTATAGTGAAACCCCGGGAACATATAATTCAAAAGTTTCTCGGGGTATTTATTTGCTTGAGATTTCCGGCGGTGGAGGAAAGGCCGGAATGTCAGATATTATATCAAAATCCGTATTTAGTGGTGGCGGCGGTGGCGGAGGTGCTGCTTTCAGAGGAAAAATCAGATTTACGGAAAATACCGTTCTCAATATTACAGTCGGCAAAGGTGGTACGGGTTCCGGCCCGACAATCAATGGCTATGGAATTGCCGGCCGCGATGGTGAATGGGGCGGTATCAGCAAAATTGACGGTATTGTTGAATGTAATGGCGGACGTGGAGGAATGTATGGGGCCGTTCGTAATAATGTAGCACCTGGCGGTACATACACATTCTTAAAGCCTGAAATTATTGTCGAACAGCAAATTGCAGGTAACGGTAATAATGGCGGGCCGGGAGATATGAATGCCCCGGCTTCCGGAGCAAACTCAAAATTAACCGGTGATGGTGGAGGAAGACCTCATGGAGGAAATGGTACAGCACCGGGAGCCGGTGGTGCCGGAACAACGGCTGCCGTAACTTGGGGAGGTAATGGCGCCAACGGTATTGTACGATTAACATATTTAGGAAAACCATAATGACAACAACATTAAGCGAAGCCTTGGAAGAAGCTTATGCTTCCAATCCCTCCGATGTGGTTATTTTAGATACATTGGAGTTAATTCATCCGGATTTCAAAGATGAAGACGGTAAGCAAACGGCTGTCCGTGTCGTTCGGGATAACGTCAATCTGCGGGCTTTTTTAGAGGATGATGCTCCTCTTAACGCCGGGCAAGAAGTTGAGTTTGTGGCTTTGGGGTTTGATTTGGAATTTCCGCCGGTCAATACCACGCCAGTTCCTGAAATTACTCTAACTCTGGATAATGTCGGGTGTGAAATTATTAAATATCTTGATATGGCAGCTTCAAGCCAAGATATGATAAAAATGATATATCGCCCGTATCTTTCAACTGATTTAAGCGTTCCGCAGATGATTCCTCCATTAACGTTGGTTCTATCCGATGTACAGGCCAATATCACGAAGATAACAGCCAAAGCTCGTATGATGGATATCGGAAACCGCAGTTTTCCTAACGAAAACTATACACCTAAGCGTTTTGCAGGACTAACCCGATGACACACTGGGCTTTAAAATACATAGGAAAACCGTGGATTTGCGGAAAATATGACTGTTGGGGGTTGGTTCAAGATGTTTATCATACTGAATTAGGTATTGAATTGTCGCCGATTGTTACAAACGCCTCTGATTTGCGGCAGGTCTTCTGTGAATTTGCCAAAGAAACAAATTACAACGATTTCAGGCCAATTACAAAACTTAAAAATAACGCGGTGGTTGTCTTGTCGCAAGGGAAATATCCGTCTCATGTCGGAATTTGGCTTGATGTGGATGGTGGCGGGATTTTGCACAATCAACGCAATATCGGCGTTATTTTTCAAAAAAAGACAGAATTAAATGCCCTTGGGTGGAAAATTACCGGAATTTGGGAAGTAAGGACAGATTATGCAAATAGTTAAAATACAAAATCCTTTCAACCTCGCCCAAAGCGAGGTTTTTTATTGCTTGGAAACTGAAACAACCATTAACCGCCTTGTTGGAATCTACCAAATAGGAAAAGAAAATACCCCCTTTATTTGCTTAGTGAATGGCAATCCGGTACTGCGAAAAGAATGGGATAATTTAAAAATCCGGGCAATGGATCATGTCGCCTTTGTTAATTTGTTGCAAGGCGGAGGTGGCGGCGGCTCAAATCCGTTGCGCGTTGTCGGCATGGTGGCGCTAGTGGTAGCAACAGTTGCGAGTTATGGTGCGGCAAGCGCCGCTTGGGGAGCTGTCTGGGGTGCAACTGTAGCAGCCGGAGTTTCAATCGGCGGCGGAATGCTGATTAACGCATTGGTTCCACCGCCCAAGCCAACATTGAACGGTACCAGTTATGCGGTTTCTTCGCAAAGCCCGACTTATTCCCTACAGGCGCAAGGCAACCAAGCTAGACTTGGCAATCCTATTCCAGTTATTTATGGGCGACATCTGGTTTATCCTGATTTTGCAAGTCAGCCGTATTACGAATATATTGATAATGAGCAATATGTTTATCAGCTCCACTGTATCGGTCAGGGCGAATATGATATTGAAAAAATCATGATTGAAGACACTCCGATATCTTCATTCAAGGAAATAACCTATGAAATATTGCCGCCAAATACAAAAAATACAATGTTTGCAGAGGATGTGATAACCAGTACGGAAGTGTCCGGACAAGAACTTCTGCAAAATGAAATTATCGGGCCGTTTATTTTGAACCAAAGTGAAACAACCGTTAATAAAATCGGCATAGATGTTGCCTTTCAGCGAGGTCTATATTACGCCAATGACAACGGTTCAATGTCGAATAAAACGGTAAACTGGAAAGTGGAAGCCAGAAAGATTGATGATGAAGACAATCCTCTCGGCGATTGGTTTATGTTGGGACAGGAGAGTTTTTCCTCAAATTCTCATAACGCCATTTATAAAACCTATAATTATGATGTGGAGAGCGCCCGCTATGAGGTTCGGGCGACACGTCTGGATAAAAAGGACGAGAGTTCCCGTGCCGGACACGAAATCCGTTGGACTTCTGCCAAAGGCTTTGTCGTTGCAGAGCATAATTACGGCAATGTAACAATGATAGCCTTAAAAATGCGGGCAACTAACAATCTTTCTCAACGTTCTTCTAGGTTGTTAAACTGTGTCGTTACTCGTAAATTGCCGGTGTGGTCTTCCGAAAACGGCTGGTCTGCCGCAGTTCCAACAAGTTCTATTGCGTGGGCACTGGCAGATGTCTTAAAAGCGGAATATGGGGCAAAACTTGACGACAGCCGCATAGATTTGGATGCTTTATTATATTTAGACCGTATTTGGCAGAGCCGCGGTGATACATTTAATGCTGTTTTTGACAGTAAATTAACGGTTTTTGAGGCTTTGAGCCGAATTGCCAAATGCGGCCGCGCGGTTGCCTTTTTGCAAGGTGGCATTGTCCGTTTTGTTCGAGACGAAGCTAAAACTATTCCTGTTGCATTGTTTTCTCCGCGAAACATTGTCAAAAATTCTCTTTCTATACAATATATCATGCCGTCAGAAGACACGGCGGACAGTGTTACGATTGAGTATTTTTCCAATAAAACATGGAAAACAACGGAAATTACCGGAATTTTACCGGAAAGCACCTCTGAAAATACGGCAACGGTTGAACTGTTTGGCTGTACGGATAAAGACCAGGCATTACGTGAAGCTCTTTATATGGCGGCGGCCAATCGGTACCGCCGCAGAATTGTGAGCTTTATGACTGAGCTTGATGGTCTAATTCCGACTTACGGGGATTTAGTTGCCATAACCCATGATATGCCAAGTTGGGGAAAAGGCGGCGAAATCGTTAGCCGTGACGGCAACAAGCTGAGCTTATCCGAACCAGTTATTTTTGATAGCGAGGCTGCTCATTATATTGCACTTCGCAAGGCCAACGGACAATTGTCAGGACCGTATCCCGTGGTTGCCGGAAATTTGGAAAATGAAGTCATTTTGGAAGAAAACCCTGATTTTGAGATTTATACCGGAACTTCTCGTGAACGGACGCATTTTGCTTTCGGTGCGGCAGACAAATGGGCAATCAGGGCCAGAATAATCGGTATTAAACCACGAACAGATACTGTTGAGATAACGGCAGTTATTGAAGATGACCGTGTTCATATAAATTAAGGAGAGAATAATGGATTGGTTAGAATTTTTACAGATTATCTGTGTTCCGGCTTTTGTATGGCTTGTTCATAAGGTGGGCAATGTTCATAAAGAACTGAACGATTTTAAGGTTCAGGTCGCTCGGGAATATGCCACACAGCTGCATATTAACCGGCTGGAGCTAAAAATTGATGAATTACGGCAACTTATTTGGGAGATACATAATGAATCAAAAACTACCAAGGGGAATTAGAAACAATAATCCCGGCAATATCCGGCACGGGGCAAATTGGCAAGGGTTAAATCCAGACGGGCGGAATATCGATTCCGCCTTTTGTGTCTTTACGGCTCCAATCTATGGAATCAGGGCTTTAGCTAAAATCCTGATTAATTATAAAAGGATTCATGGTTTGAAGACTGTTCGACAAATTATCAGTCGGTATGCTCCACCAAGCGAAAACCAGACCATAGCCTATATTCAATCAGTTGCCAAACAGCTCGGTGTCTATCCCGACACGGTTATAGATATTGAAGAACGCGGCGTACTGACAGTATTTATTAAAGCCGTTATCCGCATGGAAAACGGCATTCAGCCATATTCAGACGAGATACTTCAGCAGGGAATTGATTTATTATGAAACTGAATAAAAGATCTTGGATTCCGCTGATTGGCTGGATTTTATGTTATGGTTTCCTCAATAACTGCGTGATTGTGCCGTATTTTGATGTGAAACTCGTGGATTGGGAGCAACTGCTGACAAGCCTTGCAATTATGCTCGGTATCAGCGGTGCTCGTGATATCGGAATTAAAAGGAAAAGCAAAGATGATAACAATTCTAAAGAAGTTTAGAGCGGTGGTTTTTGCAGCCATCGCTTTATTTTTATACCTCTTTGGCTATCGCTGCGCCAAAGAAAACGCCGAGAACCAACAAATGAAAGGAGAACTGAATGCAGTTAAAAAAGCTAAAATTGCTCGTTACAATCTTTGTGAGTTTGAGCGTCTTAATCGCTTGCACGACAAATATAAACGGTGATTTCTGTTTGCTTTATGAACCGGTGTATGCTGATTATGAAAAAGATACACCGGAAACAATCAAGCAAATTGATAGAAATAACGTCGTTTATGATGACTTATGCATGAAAAATATCCCCTACTCTGCAGAGTAGGGGATATTTTCTGTTTTAAATAACCTCCTTTAGATTGCTTTTCTGGTTAAATCCTGACTGGCCGCCAGAGAATATATATCGCTGACATCTTCGGTCGGATTGGATAAGTTATCCATAGATGATGAAGTATCCGTTACAAAAGAGTTAAGGGCTTGAATAAGCTGATCTGCATTTGTAAATTGACTTATATCTATTGAGCCATTTGAAAATTCCAATGTTTCAATTTTCTGAGAAGAAAAATGATTAGATATTTTAATACCGGAATCTTCCTGATTGTTTATCTTAAAAATTAAATCATTTCCATTTTTTTCAACAGATAAATCATTAGCACTTATTTCTTCAAATACTAATTTATCATTTCCTCCTGTATCTGTTATACTGTCAAATCCATCGCCAAGTTTGTAGATATATGTATCGTCTCCATTACCTCCCTGTAAAATATCATCGTCTTTACCCCCAATCAATGTGTCATTTCCATTTCCACCTTTTAAAGTATCATAACCATTTCCTCCATAAATGATATCATTTCCATCTTTGGCATCAATAACATCATTTCCAGCTTTTGCATAAATGATATCATTAAAGTTACTGGTTGTAATATTTTCATCGGAGTCATTTTGACTAAATGTTAATCCACTTTCGGATAAATTAAACAAGGAGCCATCAGCGAATTCTAATGTCTCAATACGATAATTCGCATTATAACTGTATTGATTAGTAATCTTTATCCCTTGGGTCTTATCTGAATCAATATAGATATTCAAATCGCTTCCTGATATTTCAAAAATCAATTGTTCAAGAGTTATTCCCGCACCAAATTTGATTTTATCATTACCATTAGAATCTGAAATTGTGTCAAAATCATCACCAATGTTGTAAATATAAGTATCATTATCATTGCCACCTTTTATGGTATCATAACCCTTTCCTCCAACAATAACATTGTTTCCATCTTGAGCATCAATCGTATCATCTCCATCATATGCATAGATGATATCATCCTTTAGAGTACCTACTATTTCATTAGCCAGATTATCTTGTTTAAAAGTTAGCCCATTATTTGCTAAATCAAACACGGAACCATCTGCAAACTCTAAATACTCAATCTGATATGATTCGTCATAATTCTGTCGGTTAATAATTATACCTTGATTAATATCTCCATTAATATAAATATGCAGACTATCTCCAATACTTTTAAAGGTTAAATCACTAAAAGCTATTCCTTCACCAAATTTGATTCTGTCATTTTTGCCTTTTGTGTTATCACTATAATCATATTCATAATCACTAATGGTATCTAGCCCATCACCTAAATTATAAATATAAGTGTCATCTCCTTCTCTTCCTTCAATTTCATCATTTCCTCGACTTCCAATGAAGGTATCGTTTCTATCCGTTCCTGTAATACTGTCATCTCCATCACTATATGTGAAAGTAAATTCAGAATTAGTTAAGTTAAATGTTGTACCATCAGAAAATTCTAAATTTTCTACTTGATTATCCTCTGAATAGAAATAATCAGATATACATATTCCTTGAGTACGATCGCCTTTAACAAATATATACAAATCATCATATCGATTTTCGAACGTTAAGTCATTAAGAGAAATACCTTCACCAAAAATAATTTTATCATTACCATTATATTCAGATATGGTATCTAAACCATCACCTAAATTCCATATATACGTATCATCACCACTGCCTCCATACAAATCATCATTTCCTTTATTCCCTGTAAGAGTATCATTTCCCATATTACCATAAATATAATCATCTCCATTTCCACCTGTTAGTACATCATCGTCATCCGTACCATTAATATTTTGACGCGCAGTTCCTTCATCCGTCAAATCAAGATTAGAAATGTCCATTACAGAACCATCTGAAAATTCTATTGTTTCTACTTTATACGTATTAGATTGGTTATAGTAGTTATCAATCCTCATTCCTTGAGAAATATCACCATTAAGATAGATAATTAAGTTGTAGCCTTCTCTTCGGAAAGATACATCCCCTTGGGAAATACCTTCACCAAAAATAATTTTATCATTACCTGATTTATCTGAAATGCTATCAAAACCATCCCCTAAATTGTAAATATACATATCATCGCCTTCTGCACCCTGCAAAATATCATTTCCTCTTCCTCCGATAATGGTATCATTACCCTCATTCGCATATATTTCATCATTTCCATCATTGCCAGAAATAACATCATTATGAAGAGTACCATTCATTTTATCATCTGCACTATTCCCAACAAGGGTAAGGCCTTGATTCTTTAAGTCAAATGATGAACCATCGGCAAATTCAATATGACTCATGTCAGGACTTCCTAGATGACTTTTAATTATTATTCCTTGATTCTGTTCTTCTCCAATGTAGATATGCAAATCAGAGCCGACAGCTTTAAATACAAGATCATTAAGAGTTATTCCCTCTCCAAAAACTATTTTATCATTTTCTTCACACTCAATAGTATCTAATCCATCCCCTCTATTATAGACATAACTATTTCCACCTCCTGTGGAATTGCCACTAAGAAAGTTGTCATTTCCTGAACTGCTAATATATGTACTTGCTGTATCTCCAACATATACTGTGTTATCTCCAGAATTTAGTTCATATGTTAAACCCTGTTGTGTTAAATCAATAAAACTTCCATCGGCAAATTCTAATTTTTCAATAGCCCATCGTCCAAAATGCATATCAATCTGATCTTTAATCCGAATACCTTGAGATTTATCTCCATTTATATAGATAATCACATCTGCATTTTCACAACAGAACGACAAATTACTCTGTGTAATACCTTCTCCAAATACAATTTTATTATGTCCATATTCTTCTTCCTCTATGGTATCAAAGCCATCTCCTAGGTTATAAATATAGGTATCGTCGCCAACACCTCCATATAAGGCATCATTACCTTTTCCACCAATAAGGACATCATCACCCGCATATGTATAAATGGTATCATTCCCTTTGTTGCCATATATTGTTTCTCCATAGGATGAACCATATACAGTATCGTTTTTGTCAGTTTGTCGATATGCTAGATGAGACATCATTGAAGTTAATTTAAGTACGGAACCATCAGCGAATTCTATGGATTCTACTGGCCATCCTTGCCCTCCAATTTGGCTTAAAATTTTAATGCCTTGGGCTCTGTCATTGTTTAAGTATATTAATACGTTAGAGTCATCAATTTCAAAAGACAAATCATTTTGCGAAATTTCTGGGCCAAAAATAATTTTATCTACCCCACTAGTATCTTGAATGGTATCTAACCCATCGCCTCGATTATATATATATGTATCATTTCCAGCTCCTCCCTCAAGCTTATCATTTCCTTTACCTCCAACTAAGATATCATTACCGGCATTTCCCCTTAAAGTATCATTCCCAGATAAACCATATATAGTGTCATCATAAGCTGTGCCATCAATGTTATCATCTTTTTTAGTTTGGATAAAAGTTAATCCATTTTGAGTTAAATCAAATATTGAACCGTTTGAAAATTCTAAAGCTTCAATTCGATACTGTTCATTAGAAAAATGATTTTTTATTCTAATTCCTTGGCTTGTACTATTATTAATATAGATTAATAAATCATTGCTATCTTTTGACAATGCCAAATCACTAAAAGAGATACCTTCTCCAAAAAGAATTTTATCATTTCCATAATTCTCAGTAATGGTATCTAAACCATCTCCTAAATTATATATATAAGTATCATCTCCACTTTTTCCGTTTAACGTATCATTACCGGTACCACCTGTTATAATATCACTTCCTTCTGTACCAGTGATAGTATCATTATTAGAAGTACCAACAAGAGTTTGGCCAAAAGTTGGAGCTTCTGTTCCCTCAATATGTTCAATTATATTTAAATTTGTACCGTCAGCAAACTCAATCGTTTCTACTTTTGAATTTACATTTGAAAAATAAGAACTGATTCTAATTCCCTGTGTCAAATCTCCATCAATATAGATACAAAGGTCTTTATTTTCTTGCTTAAAAACCAATCTATCTAAAGTAATGTTAGCACCGAAAACAATTTTGTCATTACCGGCAGTTTCTGTAATGGTGTCGAAATCATCACCTATATTATATACATACGTATCGTTTCCATATCCACCGTTCAGTTTATCATCACCCTGACCTCCGATTAGTTGGTCGTGACCATCTCCACCTGTTAATGTATCTTTACCATCTTTTCCGGAAATAATATCATTATAGGCTGTTCCCGAGATATTTTCATCATCATCATTACCAGTAAGAGCAAGGCCTTTTATAAGGTTAAATGTTGAACCATCTGCAAACTCAATTACTTCAATCTGATATTCCGCTTGACTGAAAAAATTAGCAATTTGCATACCCTGCATTCTGTCATTTTTAATATAAATATTTAGATTATTTCCTTCTCGTGAAAATGATATGTCATCTATTGATATATCTGTTCCCAATTTAATCTTATCATATCCACTGGAATCTGTAATTTTATCAAAACCGTCTCCTAAATTGTAAATATAGGTATCATTACCAGAACCACCTTTTAATATATCATCTCCTTTACCGCCATTTATTGTATCATTCCCATCCCCTGTATTAATTTCATCATTGCCTTCATATCCATTGGCAACATCATCAAAATTTGTTCCGGGAAGATAATTATCTAAATTGTCACCATTGTAGATAATTCCATTATCTTTTAAGCTGAAAATTGTTCCATCGGCAAATTCTAAATATTCAAGAGGTTCCGAAGTAATACCCAATCCTCCCGATTGACTATCAATTTTTATACCTTGGGATTTATCTCCATCAATATAAATACAGATTCCTCCATCATATGAGAACGTAAGATCACTTAAAGAAATTCCTTCTCCAAAAAGAATTCGGTCAGTTCCGCTACTTTCAATAATTCTATCAAGCCCATCACCTCGATTCCAGACATATGTATCATGTCCAGCATTACCATGTAGCTCATCATTTCCCTTACCACCTATTAAGGTATCATTTCCATCAGCTCCATCAATATTATCATTTCCATCTGTACCAACAAGAAAATCATCTGCGCTATCTGTTCCATTAACACGATTAATATTCACTGGATCATTTGTCAGTTCCAAGGTTGTTAAATCGAATGTCGTGCCATCAGAAAATTCTATAGTTTCAATTTTTGCATAGTCTCTATAGAAAAAGCTTCCAATTCTAACACCTTGATTTATATCATTATTTACGATAATAAACAACTCAGAATCATTACGACGAAATGATATATCATCTAATGAAATATTAGGGCCAAATATTATTCTATCAGTGCCTCCTTCATCGTAAATAGAATCCATACCATCACCGAGATTCCACACATAAGTATCATTTCCAGAACCACCTGATATCGAATCATCACCTTTATTGCCAATATATGTTATATTCTGATCAGGACCATACAGATAGTCATTTCCATCAGATAATGTTAATGTCAAATTATCTGAAGTAAGATTAAAAGTTGAACCATCTGCAAATTCAATTGTTTCAATTTTATTTGATGAATAATCATCAAGTTGGTCTGTTATCTTAATTCCCTGTGTCTTATCATTATTTATATAGATACATAAGGTATCATCATCCGCAGAAAACGTTAAATCAGCCAATGAAATACCACTACCGAATACAATTTTATCAATACCATTATCATCCGTAATTATATCTAATCCATCGCCAAGCTCATATCTATAAACATCATTTCCACTACCCGCATATATGGTATCGTTTCCCTTTCCTCCGGAAATAACATTATTTCCTTCATAGGCGTAGATATTATCATTTCCAGCATCAGCATAAATAATATCATTAAAACTTGTACCAGATATTGTCTCATTAGAATCTTTTTGTATGAAAGTAAAACCATTGTTTACCAAATCAAATGTAGTACCATCAGCAAATTCTAATGTCTCTACTTGGTTATAACTTCCTGAAAATTGATTATTAATTTGTATTCCTTGAGACTTATTTCCTTTAATATAGAGAGTTAATGAATTACCATTTCTCATAAAGGTTAAATCATTAAAAGATATACCTTCTCCAAAGAGAATTTTATCCGTTCCTCCAGATTCATTAATAGTATCAAAATTATCTCCTAAATTATATACATATATATTATTGCCATTACCTCCGCTTATTGTATCATTTCCTTTTCCTCCAATAATGGTATCATTGCCACCATTTCCATAAATTGTATCGTTACCTTTATTACCATAAATTACATCGGAAAAAGAAGTCCCATACACAGTTTCAGTTTCATCAGATTGCGTCAATGTCAAACCTACTTCTGATAAAGGGAATTCCGTACCATCATTAAATTTAAGCTTTTCTATTTTATAATTTATTCCGTTGAAAAATGAATTAATAAGAATTTTTTGATTAGGGTCATCTTGTACTGTGATTTGTAACGCCCCATTTACATATGCAAATTTTAAATCATTTAGATTAATTCCATATCCGAAGACAATTGTATCCTGATTTCCAGAATCATAAATTGTGTCAATGCCATCACCTAGATTATAGATATAGGTGTCATTACCCGCACCTCCTTCTAATTGGTCATCTCCTTGACCACCATATAAAGTATCATTTCCGTTATTGGCGTAAATAGTATCATTACCTTTACCGCCGGAGATAACATCATCACCGCTTGTACCGTTAATACGGTCATCATTACGGCTTCCTTCAATCATTGTAACGCCGTCAACAGATTGAGGTGATTTATTCCAAACATCAACAATATATTCGTAATTCCAAATGGTTCCATCTGAAAATTTTATCTCATCTACTGTATTATTTGTCTCTCCAGTATCAAGAAAATAACTCAATATTTTTAGCGAATTATTTCCGTCTTTAGTACTTAAAATCAAATCATTTTCAATTCTTGAGATTGAAATGTCTGTAGCCGCATAATCTGAAAACTCAACGATATCTTTTGATACTCCTTTCTCTTCAGTACTGGAATTATCAATAGTATCGTGTCCCCAATCAGTTCCAAAAATATACGTATCAGAGCCTTCACCTCCAACTAAATGGTCATTTCCACTGTTTCCTATTAATATATCATCTCCGGCACCACCATACAGATTATCATTGCCAGCCAAACCATCAATATAGTCGTTGCCATCCGTTCCCTCAATGGTATCATTTCCAGAAGTGATAAATACATTAATCGACCCAAATTGCGATAAATAATAAGATAAATTACCTTGAATGGTCGTTGCCGCTTGACGAATGGCACTTATTATTTCATCATTATGTAATGCCCGTTCGCGTATAATAACACTATTTTCCTGAATTAATTTTAGAGCCTCTGCCGGATTCTGTTCGTATAATGCGGTTACATTGGTGATAAAATCAGAAACATCCACATTAACAGTTTGAGTAACATCATCGTATATTACTTCTATTCCTGCAATTATATTTTCCTTTTTCACTTCTGTTTGTAACGCATAATCAAAAGCGTCACAAAGCTCATCAAACGCTCTTATTAAAATGAGAGCAGCCTGTTGACGGGGATTTTCTTCATTACTTCCCATCCAATGACGATTAGAATATTTTTCACCCCAAAAACATTCTAATGCTTCTATTATTCTGGCATCTTTTATATAATTTCCTCCGTTATAACTACCAGCAGCACGACTTTCTGGGTCAACATTGTGTACGCCAGTCCAATGAAAAATAATATCTTTCATTAATTCTTTGCGTGCAATAATTTCCGTTTCTTGTGTATAAGCAATAACTAAATCTTTTAATGCACCTGTTGTATCTAGAGCCATAGCTTCATGTAAACTTACAACATTACCAAATCCTTGTAAATTTGGTAAAGTAGCAATATCTGCAGGCACAGGGATTCTTTCATATATCGTTTTGGAAGGTTCTGTATCAAACCAAACATCAGAAATTATGCCTGAACCTGAAGATGTATTAAAATTACTATTTTGCTTATGATCATTTCCATTTTCATCTGGGCCTTGTCCCAAGGATTGATAGTCAAGATTAATAGAGGTAATACCAGCTTCCGCTAATGATAATAATTCACCATCATTAACTTTTCCGTCAAGATTTGTATCTTTCCAAACCTTAACCTCGTTAAATGCAGTATCATTTACATCGAAAACATTATCTTGGTTGGAATCCAAATCTTTAAGAGCTTCAAAACCATTAGAAGCTTTGGTTCCATCGGAAAGCAACGTATTATCGCCAAACAGTTCCGAACCATTATCAATTTGGCCGTTTCCATTAATATCTCTGACTAAGAGTCCGTCTCCTTGTCCTACCCAACCTGTATTTTCCGCAAAACCATTACCATCATGGTCAAAATAAATATTGTGGTTAACTCCGACTGTAGATATACCGTTGCCGTCCAAATCAAGAATTAATGGGGAAGCCTGACTTTCTGCATGAACCTTACTTCTAAGTAATGGTTCTCTTAATGTATCTTCAATCCTTGTATCAAGTAAAATGCGAGTATCATCTATTATACTTTGAGGTAATTCCTCATCTTCAGCCAAAGTAAAGTTCTTAATAATTACAGTACTTCCGTTTTTAGCATGAATATGCAAGTCATTTCCAACGTTTTCGTGACTTAATATTCCAGAGGTAATAACAACATAATCTTCTTTTGCAAAATCCCAAATAGTATCTGTTTCTCCGGCTCCGGCACTAGAATAAAAGGCATCACTTATGCTATCCCGGCCTAAATGTATCTGATTATTTCCAGTACCTCCGTATACCAAATCTCGCCCGATTGTTCCTTGATATACATCATTACCTCCGCCAAGATAGATTTTATTCTTATTATCTGTACTATCTCTCATCAAATCACTTGTTGTACTGGAAACACTTCTGGTCGTTGTTTCAAATATTCCCCCAGTGTTTCCGGTACCACCATCGACGATATCTGCTCCATTCCCTCCATGATAAATATCATTACCACCGCCGAGAAAGATATTATTGGTATCTCCAGTACCATCGACACTAGTTCCACCATTAACAATATCAGAACCATTTAAACCGTAATAAGTATCTGAGCCGGCACCAAGATTTACGTTTTTTGTATATTCTTTTGCATTTTCGTTGTAAAAATCACCACTGTAAACAGTATCTGCACCCGCTCCAGCATTTGTTGTATCATTTCCGCCACCTGTGTAAATGATATCAGCCCCACCTGTTCCGTTAACGTCAGCAGGAGATGAAGTGCCATTGAAAGAATCTGACATTATTCCGATATTATCTGTCTCTTTTTGTTTTAGCCATGCTTCAAGAGGGTCTAAATAATTTTCCTGAAACTCAATAGTATTGTAACTGATTGGAGTAAAGGCCAAATTATTTTCAAGACAATACAATTTATAAATATTTTCAAAGGCATTTTTACTATCCGTACCGGTATTATTTTCAAAAAACAAATTACTTTCGGTTATAAAGTTATTGATTATCAGATAAGTTCTGTAGGCATCACACAATGATGATATTCCGTGCGCTTCTAATAATCCCGGTGCTTGATTTAAACAGTCAACACCTTTGTTGTGCTCCCATTCCCACCCTAAATTGGCAATAATATTTACGTTATTGGAATTATAAATATGAGTTATGCTATTTTGATTTAAATCTGAACCGAAGAATTTTTCCACAAAACCTAAATAGTCAGAAGTTAATGTTTCGGTTGTTTCTGTTCCGTCTTCATTTATAAACACATATTGAATACTGTAATTACCTGCAGGATCTTTAAAAAATGATGGAGCATTAAAAATAGTAGTTTGATTTCCTGTTATCATACCAATTAGTCCCGCAAGATGACCTCCTAGGGAATGCCCGGTAAGAGAGATATTACTATATCCTGTTCCTTCATGGGAATTGACAACTTCTTCAACCGTGTAATATTTGTACTCATTATCGGAAACCGGAATTCTCAAATAAGCACCGCTTTCAGGTTTTCCTTCAACTATCTGGTTTATGACGGAGCCTTGAGCATTGGCTACCCGCATATAATAGTTATATGCTTCAATAAATTGTTCTGTAGCTATACCTTTTTTACAGATATCGTAGTCATCTCCATAATCAAACAATCCACCAGGAAGATCATCGGTACCAGCGATGGCATAAACTACCTCATTTGTTTCTTTATTTCTTATCCAACAAGCTTTAAATCCACTCAGAAAGTCACTTGAACTATCCACAACTTCAAAATTACTTTGCAAAAAATTACGTTCTGTCTCTGAAAATTCTGACGTGTCTAAGTCTAAAAAACTATCGCCAACAGATACTCCTTCGTAAGCTACCTTACATAATAAAGCATTAATATATTCATCACTGGGATTGAAAGAAGTAGTCTCACTCATGTTGTATCTCCTAAAAATGTGTAAAATTTAATGTCTCATTATTGTCATCTAGTTATAAAATGTAACAGCTTGATTATCCTCCATCATTTGATAACTTAATATATTTTTCATATTCATTTTTGAACTGGGCTTTATTCGTCATAAATATATTGCCATATCCACAATAACTTAATGATGGCTTGCGCAGCCATCCATTTTCATAACCTTTAATTAAAAGCTTTGAATATAATGTTGCTATTGTTGTTTTTGTTCCTTCATTGTCAATCATGACTATTGATAATGATAATGGATTTAAATATTTTTTAGGCTTCAAATAATCTGGTATGTCTAAGTTACTTTTACGTATTTTACACAGGATAATATTTCCTTTTCTTAATAACTCTTTTGCTATTTTTTCTTTTACCCAACCACACATATCATACACAAGGATAGAATGTTCTCGATATACGTCAGGCAAGTCATGAAAAGAAGGTATCCGATTAATTTCTTGAATGTTAGGAACAAGTTTTCCATCTTCCTCATGAAAAAAACGCTTTGGCAGATAAATCGGATTATATTCAGCTTTAGGGGGTGTGAAAGGACAACTTAGCTGAAACCCTAAAGCGACAATTTTATCAAACGCTATAAGAGAAAAAGGAACAGCCAAAAATATAATCAAGTTACGAGTAGGATTTGCTGATTTTTTATTCCAAAGAATAAAAGTAACCAAAACTGGAAGAAAATATAAGATATCTAACAATCCTGCAGTATAGCGATGTGATTTTACTGCAATAATATATAAAAATATCAAGAAAATAAGTAGTGGTATGAAAACTAAATTTCTTTTTTTGCTTTTATAATACATTGGCAATGCAAGCATAGAAACTATAAAAACAGCCCATAAAGCAAACCAAGCAAGAGCATTCCAAATCCCAGATACCGCTTCCCCTCCAACATATACAAAGATTTCCGGTAACGAAATGACAAACAATACCAAATAGGCAACTTTAAAAATGTTAAGAGTTTTCTGCTCTGGAGGAAATAACTTCTGTATAATCGATTTAATTCTACTCATTTTCAACTCCGGAAATTTCGATTCCATACAACAAAACCTTTACCGAGCAAACGGTAAAGGTTTTGATAATTCAAAAAACAATGCAAAATTTGAGAAGCAGACAAACTGAATGAAACATCTAAAATAATGTTTGATGGAGATAGTCCACGATAATAGCCAATATCAGGCCATTTTGTATAATAGTTCATTCAGCTCGCTCCCAAAGGGATTAATTTGCCTTCATTCTCCATTATTAAGTTTAATTATGCAAGTAAAAAATTTAATTTTTAAAATGTTCAACGATTGTTCTTCCTTGAAATATCAAAAAGTTAGACTGACACTTTAGTGGAGCCTGTGGATAAAAATTAGTTTTCAATTTAAATTTAAAATAATTCATCTATTTATAAAAAATTTTTCTTTGCTTTTTGTTTTCTTTCGTATTAAGATTTGCTACAAAATTATTACAACCTCCAGATTAGGACGCTGGTTATGACCAATGAAGCCCAAAATTCCCAAACTCTTGATACCGGACTGGCCTGTTTTGCGATTATGGCGAATTTCTTTGAAAAGCCAATCTCTATTGACCAAATCAAGCATAAATATGACCGGCAGAATTCGTATTTTGAAGAATATGAACTGCTGCAATTGGCCAAGGAATTTTCTTTCAAAGCTCGCTTTGTCGAAACCAAGTGGGAACGCTTGGATAAAACGAACCTTCCGGCAATCGCCCAGAGCAAAGACAATACTTATTTTATTATCGGCAAAGTTGCTGAGGACAAAGTTTTGATTCAAGACCCCGCCAAAGGCAACCACCCCGAGGTTTTGAGCAAAGAAGAATTTATGAACAGATGGAACGGCAGGCTCTTAATGATGACCTGCCGTGAGTTTATCAACGGCAAAAACCGCAAGTTTGACATTTCATGGTTTATTCCGGCAGTGGTCAAATATCGCAGGCTGTTCGGCGAGGTTATTCTGGCTTCGTTCTTTTTACAACTGTTTGCGCTGGTGTCGCCGTTGTTGTTTCAGGTGGTGATTGACAAGGTGCTGGTTAACCGCGGGCTTTCCAGCCTTGACGTGTTGATGGTGGCGCTAATCTGCATCGGGATTTTTGAAACTCTGCTTGGCGGGCTGCGGACTTATACCTTCTCGCATACCACCACCCGCGTGGATGTGGAGTTGGGGGCGAGTTTGTTTAAGCATCTCATTCGGCTGCCGCTGTCTTATTTCGGCGTGCGGCGGGTCGGCGACACGGTGGCGCGGGTGCACGAATTGGAGAATATCCGCAATTTTCTGACCGGTTCGACCTTAACCCTGATTATTGACTTCTTTTTTACCATTATCTTTTTTACGGTGATGTTCTTTTATTCCAAGACCTTGACGCTGTTGGTTTTGCTCTCCATTCCTTTTTATGTTTTGTTGTCCTTGTTTTTTACCCCGATTTTGCGCTCGCGGATTGATGAGCGGTTTCGCCGCGGGGCAGAAAACCAGTGTTTTCTGGTGGAAGCGGTTTCGGGCGTGGAGACGGTTAAGTCTTTAGCCGTCGAGCCGCAGATGCAACGCCGTTGGGAGCAGCAGCTGGCGGCCTATGTCGGGTCTTCTTTCAGAGCTTCTCACATCAACAATATTGCCGGACAGCTCGTGCAGCTGGTGCAGAAAATCACCATGGCGCTGACTTTGTGGATTGGCGCAAGTTTGGTGATGAAAGGAGAGCTGTCGGTCGGGCAGCTGATTGCCTTTAACATGTTATCCGGTCGCGTAACGCAGCCGATTTTGCGCTTGGCGCAGTTGTGGCAGAATTTCCAGCAGGCTAAAATCTCCATGGACAAGCTCTCGGATATTTTGAACAATCCGCCGGAGAATACAACCAACCTGTCCAAAGGCTCGATGCCGGAGATTAAAGGCGATGTGGAATTTAAGGACATTACTTTCCGCTATGTACCGAACGGGCTGGAAATTCTCAAAAAGATGAGTTTCAAAGTCAGGGCCGGACAGAAAATCGGTTTTGTCGGGCCGAGCGGCTCGGGCAAATCGACCGTCACCAAGCTGATTCAGCGTTTGTATATTCCGGAATCCGGCAAAGTGCTGATTGACGGAATAGATATTTCCACCGTTGATACGGCATGGTTAAGGCGGCAAATCGGCGTCGTTTTGCAGGAAAACTACTTATTTAACAAGAGTGTGCGGGAAAATATCGCCCTGACCAATCCGGCAATATCCATGGACAGGATTATTGCCGCGGCCAAACTGGCCGGCGCACACGATTTTATTACCGAACTGCCGGACGGTTATGACACGGTTATTGAAGAACGCGGCTCATCGTTATCCGGCGGACAGCGGCAGCGGATTGCGATTGCTCGCGCTTTGGTCAACAATCCGCGGATTTTGATTTTTGACGAGGCGACCTCGGCGCTTGATTATGAATCCGAACGGATTATCCAGCAGAATATGGCATCAATCTGTAAAGGCCGGACGGTGTTTATGATTGCGCACCGGCTCTCGACCGTGCGGGAATGCGACCAGATTATTACCATTGAAAAGGGTGAGATTACCGAAACCGGCACGCATGACGAATTGTTAAAACGCGGCGGGCGCTATGCTTATCTGTGGAACAGCCAGACCGCGCCGATTGTGCCCGCCAATGAGGAGGTTGCGGCATGATGGAGCAGCTCAAAAGGTATTGGGAAATTGCCAAGCTGGCTCTGCTGCAGGAAAAAGCCGCCAAAGACAGTAAAATCAAAGGCATGAACGAGCATGAAAAAGAATTTCTACCGGCGGTCTTGGAAGTGACCGAGATGCCGCCGTCTCATGCCGCACGGTTGTTGACATACGTCATCATGCTGATGTTTACGGTGCTGATTTTGTGGTCAATCTTAGGCAAAATCGACATTATCGCTACCTCGGCCGGAAAGCTGATGCCCGCCTCAAACATCAAGACCATCCAAACCCTGACCGACAGCGAGATTGAAGAAATCTATGTTCAGGAAGGGCAATATGTCAAAGAGGGGCAAGACCTGATTAAATTTAACCAGACCGAGGTTCTGGCCAACATTAATCGGGTGGAAAACGAAATGGAGGCCTTGGAAATCGCGATTTCAAGGCTGAAAGCCCTGTTATCGGATGATCCGGAGAAGAATTTCAGCTATAATCCGGATATTGACGAATACCTGATTAAAATGCACACGGATTTGCTTAAAAGCCAGATGACCGAGAAAGCGGCCAAGATTGAAGTTCTGAACGGGCAGATTACCAAGGCCGAGAAAGAAAAGGACACCATTCAGGCTGACCTGACCCGGATTGAGAAACTGCTGCCGAGTGTGCAGGAGCGGATTGAGAAAAAGAAAATCCTCGTGGATAAGAAGCTTTTGGCGCGGCTGACTTTTCTGGAACAGGAAGAAGAATTAACCAATTTGCAGGAACAGCGCAACGTACAGGCCAAGAAAATGGCGGAAACCGAGGCGAATATTGAATCGCTCAAAAAAGAACAGCGGCAATATCTGGCCGAGTTTGACAAGAATGTCATGCAGGAGCTGACCGAAAGCCGCGAGAAGCTTGCGTCTTACCAGCAGGAACTGATTAAATATCAGGAAGCCTTAAAGCGAACCATTGTCAAAGCACCGCTTTCTGGCTATGTTCAGCAGCTGGTCTATCATACCAAGGGCGGCGTGGTCGAAACTGCCAAGCCGATTATGAACCTTGTGCCGGAAGATTATAAACTCGAGGCCGAAGTGCAGATTTTGAATAAAGACATCGGCTTTGTACGGCCGGAACAGGACGTAGAAATTAAAATCGACAGCTTTCCGTTTACTAAATACGGCACGATTAAAGGGAAAGTCCGCAACATCTCCGGTGATGCGATACAGGACGAAAAACTCGGGCTGGTGTTTAATGCTCGACTGACTTTGTTTGATAATAAGATTAAGGCGGATGGGCAGATTATTCAACTCAAGCCCGGCATGAGCGTCACCGCTGAAATCAAAACCGGGAAACGCCGCGTGATCGAATATCTGCTCTCGCCGGTAATGAAATATTTGAACGAAAGTATGCGAGAGAGGTAGAAGATGGAAGACAATAGCATTTCATTTCTTAAATCCTACAAATTTTATGGCGAATTTGAAATAAAAGGATGTGAAAATAAATATACTGGGCATCTTGTATATACACCTAAAAAAGAGTTTTATTTGGATTTAATCGGTAAAGAGCCTCAAGAAAACATCTTTATTCGTAGAATAAAACATTTTCATAGTTCTGATTTCCATAAAGTAAAGAAAATTCAAGGAATAATATACTGTGAAGAAACTCAAAGTCGCTATAAGGTTACTTTAATTAATCCACAAGCTACATGGCCTTTGCGGCCATCTTCAAAAACAAGGGTATTTTTTGATGGGCTATTATTTATAGCTAAACACTATGGAAAAGGTAAGTTAGAGAATATCGAGATTGGATATAGCGGTTTAGAAGATTTTTGCTGTCCTGAATTTTATAAAGGTAGACTCCCCTACAATCGTAATAATCAACCAATCGAAATCAGTGAGAAACAAAGTATACAGTTTAACGAAAGATGTAATGCTACTTGGGTGGATAAGGATTTTTTTAAAAATAACTTTATTGCTTCTTCTAAAATTAGTGATAGCGATTTTGAAAAGATATGTTCAGATTTAAACGAAGTTATCTTACCTTATGAAAATGACTTATATTTTAATAATAAAATATATCACTCTGTTATTGTTACCTCTCCTCTTGCGGATTTTGAGGAAATTACTTCTCTCAACTATTTATTAAGAAACTTATTTATGTGCCTCTCTGATAATTTTACTATGAATACAGAAGTCGTCACATTACACTATGAGAAAAATAGTATAGGATACCTTTTATTTCCTGAGATGATTGTTGAAACACAAAAAGTTACAAAATATCCATATATGCCATTTTGGCAGGGACTTTTTGATGATAACGAATGGAAAACGATTTTTCAAAATTTATTCACAAAGAAAAAACTACTAGATAATTTCTTCTTTATTTTATCAAATAATGCTAGAGGAGAGTACTTAACGCAATATTCCTTAGTTCGTTCAATAGATGGCTTAAAGGCCATTGGAGAATTAACACCTAAAAAAACAAAAAATACGGCATATTCAAATGCAATCGAAAACTATATAAAAGATTTAGAAAAAAAGAGCAAAAATCATTTAATAAATTTTTAGATGATAAGCTAAAATATGTTACGCTAGAGCCTAAGGACGCAATAAAACCTGATATCAGAGGGGCTCGAATATCAACTTTACGAGGTATTGTTGAACATTTTTATAATCACCTTGATGACAATATCAACTTGGAAACTTTGGCTGATTTAGTTCACACTTTTGATTTTATTATAAAGGATTTTGTTTTCAAAGAACTTGGAATTAGCAATACTAAACGGCTTTCATACAAGCGAAACATGCTTCATTTATATAAAATATTACCAACATCATATCCTAAAAGAAAAATGTACAAGTAAGAATTATCTATTACTCCGCGCTGGTACCAATAGAAATATTGGTACTTTTTTTTTGAAATAAAATGTTACCTAAAATACAATCTAATACATTGAAAAACAATAATATTTTTCTAAAAAGCACTTGCATCCGGCCGTGGATATGTCAGTATAGAATATATAAAGATAATTTAATAAAAACAAGGAGTTAGGTATATGAACAATGATTTGGCAACTAGTTATGATGATAGCTGTTTTTCCCCGAATTGTGAGAAAATAGCTGAGTTGAATGACAATTTCAGAAAGACTTTCAGCGGTGGGTATGTAATGACCAGCAACGGCATTGTAGCCCTCGGCCCGAAGAGAAAATGGGAAATTATTAAAAAAGTAAAAGAATTTAACGATTTTGATTTCAAAAACGACCCGCATAGAGAACATGATTTTGGTGTTATCGAAGATGAGGCCGAGCAGTTTTTTTGGAAAATTGATTATTATGATAAAAACCTTGAATTTGCTTCGGAAGACCCGAGCAATCCAGAGGTAACAACCAGAGTTTTGACAATTTATTTGGCAAGTGAACACTAAGGAGAAGAAAAATGACTTTTGATGTAAAAAAATATCCCGGTTATACCGAAATGTTATTTAGGCATAGAAAATCGACATTAACCCGAAAAAAAGCGCTGGCGACTTTTTTAACCAGTGATGAAAAAGAAATTCAGTTGTATGACTTTTACAATAAGTATTATTTCTTTATGAAGTTTGACGGTTTTGACCCGATGGTTAATATTTATGATGATCTATTATTCCGGGCTGGACAATTAGACGGAGTAAAAGAATATTATCAAAAAGAATTTGGCAACATTAGTCTTAATGAAATTGAAGAAGAAATCGTTAAAGTTGTTGCAAATCCGCAAAGTGAGAATATTAACCCCGATTATGTTAAATTTTGTAATGATTATGTTAATCGCAAGGGATTAGATGTTCCGGAGGTTCCAGAAGTCCAAACAGAATGCCACCTTTTAGGCTATGACGAAGATGGGCGTATAACATATACCCCGGTAGATATGGAAGATGATACCGAAATACAAGAGGAGCAGAACGAAATCGCTCTTCTTTCTTTTAATGAAAATGCGGAGGACATCGTTGAAGAAGATGAATGGGCTGGGTTCCCTCCGGAGACAAATCTGGAAGAATTGAAACCTCAAGATTTAACACCGGAAGATGACAAGAAATCTAAAAAGTCTAAAAAAAAATCGGGCAAGAAAAAATCGAAAAAATAACTAAAAAGAGCTTAATCCGAGGATTGGAAAAAATCTCCGGATTAAGCCATTTTCCGATGTATCGGGTATTTGAGGACTTTTGCACAGTGTGCAGTTGTTCTCTGCATAATGCTTTTATGAAAGTGCCGGCAATGGCGCGAAGTTATTATAAAGAACAGTATAATAAACGAGAAAATGAATATTTAGAAGTTATCAAACGGTATGATAAAAATGTTTTCGGAACTTATTTTCCGCAGGTGTTAGCTGATTTAACCAGATTACTGCTAGAAAATCCCAAAGACTATCTCGGGACAATCTTCATGGAGCTTAACTTAGGAAAACATTTCAACGGCCAATTTTTCACTCCATCCCATATTTGCGAATTTATGGCAGAAATCACATTTGATGATGGTTTTGAGAAAGCAATTGCCGAAAAAGGTTATTGCAGGGTTGCCGAACCGGCGTGCGGTTCCGGTGCGATGGTATTGGGAATTGTCCAATGTCTGAAAAATCGCGGTTATAAGCAGTTGGGCGGCAAACTTTATATTGAGGCCACCGATATTGACCCGCTGTGTGTCAGTATGACCTTTATTCAGTTAAGCCTTTTAGGGTTGAGCGTCAAAGTTATCCATGGTAACAGTTTAACCCAAGAAGTTTTTGAAACTTGGGATTCGCCGAATTTGCAAATGGCAAATATGACCGGATATTTTAGTTAATAAGAAAGCAACTTGTACATTAGCTTGTTCACTACTTGTTCAGTAACTTGTACACTAACCTATTTACAGCTTTATCACTAGCTTTATCATTACTTTATTACTCGGATAAAATTTTTTGTTAAAGATACCATTCTGATATCAAAATATATTAACTATTCATATTTTCTATTGTGCATATATATGTAACAGCCCCACTAGGTCTCTGGTATTTCATTTATGGAATATTAAGCCCAATTAGTGGATATAGCTTGATTTGTACACAAAACAGTTAATGGTTAAATAAATTCTTTAAAATTGAATAAAATACAGTATATTTTAAAATGCTGTAGATTATAAATATTAGCTACAGATTTGTTTGAACAGTTTTTTATGTTTAGAAAGATACAAAAATATTGAGGCTAAAGTGGCAAAAGATTTAACCAATTCAAGAATAGATCGGCAAAATATTTTAAATAATGAACTTGCTGTAGCTGAAATTCAAGAAAAATCAGGGATCAAAGGTATTTTTTGGAATGATAAAATATATGTTACCAAAGAAATGACTGCTGATTTTTTTGAAGTAGATATCCGAACAATAAGTAGATATATAGAGCAAAATACAGATGAATTAACCTTTAATGGTTATGAAGTTTTAAAAGGAAAAAAATTAAAAGAATTTATTCTTAGTTTTGGTAAGGACATTAATGTCCCTAGCAAAACGACTCAACTAGGTTTGTTCGATTTTAAAGCATTCATGAATCTTGCAATGCTTTTGTCTGAAAGCGAAAAAGCAAAGGCTTTAAGACAAATGATATTAGATATTGTAATAGATTTGATTAATAGAAAAACCGGCGGTGGTACAAAATACATCAACCAAAGAGATAAAGACTTTGTTTTTGCATCTATACAAGAAGAAAATTACAGAAGACAATTTACAGATGCTTTAAAAAATTATGTAGAAGATTACAAATTTAAATATGCTCATTTTACAGATTTAATATATGTGAGCATTTTTAAAGAAAAAGCTGTTGAATATAAAAAAATTTTAGATTTAAAAGAAAGCGATAAAATTCGAGATACTTTTTATAGCGAAATTTTAGATATAATAGCTGCATATGAAACAGGATTAGCTGATGAAATAAAAAAAGAATACGAAAAATGTAATAAAGTTTTGTCTGTAAAACAGGTAGAAGATATTTTAAAAAACTTTGAGCAAATGGCTTTATGGAAACCCCTAATCAAAAGAGGCAGAACAAAAATGGCAAGTAGAGATATGGCCTTAAGAGAAGCCTTTCATTATCAATTAGCTGAATATATTAAGCCCCTAGACAAAGATGAATATCAAAAATTTCTTGGTGCTACAGGTGATGAACTAGAAAAACTAATGCAAGAAAATCAAGATGTCCTCAAAAGGTTAAAGGATAGGACGTAATGACTGTCCAATATATAACAATAGAACAAGCAATCGAAACACATCAGAAAACCATTCAATATAGTGGAGGTGGTGCTAATGGATTACTAAACAAAGGACAGCTTGAAAGTGTTCTTGAACATATTAAAAATGATGACTATTATCCAACGTTTATTGATAAATTGACACATCTGTTTTTTGGAGCCTGCAAATTCCACTGTTTTGAAGATGGAAATAAGAGAATTGCAATAACACTTTGTGCACATTTTTTATTGTTAAATGGTTATATGGCTGTAGCAAAGAATTTCTTTATTGTAATGGAAAATATAAGTTATGAAGTTGCCTCAGGGAAAATTTCTAAAGAATTATTACATAAAATAATGACTTCTATTATGGATGGAACATATGATTATAATGAAGAGTTAAAATTAGAAGTATTGCATGCAATCCAGTAATTTTTTTCTGTAATAAATTGTAAATAGCTTGTTTTATTGTGGTAGCTCGGTGGTAGCTCGACTGAAAAACAGCTTTCAAAATCAGCATAACAAATTGATTATACACAATAAAATCAAGGCAACCCAAGTGGTTTGTAATCAGTGGGTCGGGAGTTCGAGTCTCTCTGTCGGCACCATAAAAAAACCTCCATAATGGAGGTTTTTTTTGAATGTTTTTTTACTCAACAGTTTCGTATGTGTCTTGTTTGGGGGCAAGCATTAGAATTTTTCCTCTTCTGGGTTGTAGGGGGAGGATAGTCATAAGGGAACCTGCTGTCAGGATGTTCTTCAAGTTTACCGAAAAAAGAAACTTCTTTTTAACTCTATCAAGATAAGCTATTGTTTTTAGATGATACAGGAGGTTGCTCTGATGAAAAAATTTTTAGCACTATTGACATTTGTTGTTGCCGGAATCGGGATTTGGGGCGGATATAGTTTGTGGATGAAGCAGATGAATTCCGGAGATTTTTATGCTGATAAGGTTAATCTTGCATTGCGTCAGAATGAGCCGCAAGCGGCATTTGATGCCGTTAATCAGGGGATTCTTGCGTTTCCCGGACGTTTGGATTTACGTTTCGGTAAAATATATATGTGTCAGATGATTGCTGATTATGGCTGTATGCGCGATGAAATTTTAAATGTAATAGAGTTTTCCGGTAATTCGGGGCAGAGCTGGAGATGGTTGAATGATGAAGCAAAAGATACGGTTTTTATGCTTGGCGTACTTCAAAATTATCAAAAGATTTTATGGGATGCCGGGCAAGATGATAAAGTAAAAGAAATTGCTGATCGGATTTTGGATTATTATCCTGATCATGTTGAAAGTTTGAATATGGCGGCGGTCAGTTATTTGGTGCGCGGTGACTGGAAGAATGCAGAGCCATATTTGCAAAATGCGCATAAGCTTGCTCCTGATGATGAAATTGTGCAAAAGAATTTGCAGAAGCTTCAAGAAATGAAAAACAAATCTCAAAAGTCGGAATAACAGCCAATAATTGTTAAACCTAATGATTGTAATTATAGTTATTCACAAGTTATATTCTTCTGAAAAGCAGAGTTTCTCTATGTTTGAATTATTATAAATTTAATTCGCTAATTTTAGAAAACTTTTAGTTTTAATTAAATTTGTTTGTGCTAATTTAGAAATGAGGAGATTAGTTGTCTGAGAAAACTAATCTCCTCTTTTGTTATCATTACCATATATTAAGGAGTTTGTGATAATGATAAATAATGTAAATAAATTGATTAATGTCACAAAGCAGGTTATAACTGTTTTCAGTGTGATTGTATTCTTTATGTTTTTTGAGGTTTAGAGAAATAATGTCATTAAAAACTAAGCGTTTATTAAAAAAAGCTCTTTCGTGGTCCGGGTTGTTTTTCTTCGGTTTGGCAGCTTTTATGCTGTATCATCAATTGTCTAAATATCAATTAGATGATATTAAAAATGCTTTGTTGAGTATTCCTCGAAAGAATCTGGTTTATGCTTGTGCTGCTTCTTTTTTAGGATATGTTGCTTTATCCTCATATGATTATTTGGCTCTGAAATATATTGGAAAGAAACTGGCTGCGTGGAAGTGGATATTTGTCGGGTTTATTGGTTTTTCTGTCAGTAATAATGCCGGTCATGCTGTGGTTTCGGGCGGAGCTATTCGTTATCGGCTGTATACCCGCTGGCGTTTTCATGGCGAAGATATTGTTAAGATGGTTACCTTTTCGGGCTTTACTTATTTGGTGGCTTGTTTCTTTTTGGTGATTGTCGGATATCTTTTGACTCCGGATCATGCTTTTGGGGATGGTTCTGTTTCTAAAATGACTACGACAATAACGACAATTTGTTCGGTTATCGGGTTGGGAATTTATTTTTGGGCCTCGCTGTTTTATAAAAAACCGTTTGTTATTAAAGGTATTGCTTTTGAGATGCCGTCTTTCAAAATGGCATTAGCTCAGGTCTTTATTGGTGGTGCGGATATTGTGCTGGCTTCACTGGTATTGTATTTTTCGTTGATTCCGTTTGTTGACATTCCTTTTGACGTGTTTATCGGTGTGTTTCTGATTGCGCAGGTGTTGGGTGTGTTCAGCCAAGTTCCGGGGGGCTTGGGAGTCTTTGAAGGGTTGTTTATGTTTATTATTCCCGGAGAGCATAATCAGGCTATGTTGTTTGGTGCTCTGATTGCATATCGGATTATTTATTATCTGTTGCCGTTAGTGGTTTCTGGGATTATGTTGGTTATTTATGAGCTGGCACCTAAGCATGCTAAGAAATTGCGTTCAAAATTTCCTAAAAAGAAAGTCTCTGCTGTCCTTTAACTCTGCTTGTTTGTTGTGGTTAATTCTTTAAATTTTGTCTATTTTTACAATTGACTTGAGGGGTGATTTTTGATATTTTCCTAAGCAGGATAGGAAAATGAAGATTGCTAATTTTAGAGAATATGTCACTGTTTTGCGTGAAATTTATACTCAAGAAGCCATGGGCGAAATGGGAAACTATTATCATGCATTGATGAATTCCGGTTCGGATTTGAAAACAAAGAAAGCAATTTTACAGAAAGAGATTTATCGTTTATCATCTGAGATTAAGCGTCAAGCCGAGAAAATTCGCAAGTCGGAGGATAAAAAAGCCGCCGGTTTGGAGATGAAGGAATTTCAGCGACAGAAACGGGAGCAGGTTAAACTGCTGAAAGAGTTGCAAGACAGCAATCATTTTAATATTTTGAGTGATGAAGCTAAAGCCAATGTTTGCAGCGGTTTTTTGCTGCAAAAATATCTAGCGCGTGAATTAATCGAAAATAATCCACTCCGGTTTCAGACAAATATGGCAGGAGACTTGGTGGTTGATGTGAATGGATTGCGGCAGTCCGAAATTTTTCACGAAGCGATACATTTGCGTGACTTTGTGGCGGCCTATGTGGCGCATAATCCGGAAAAAGTGAAAACGCCTGGGTATTTTAAGACGCTGTTGAACGGAGTTAAAGATTGGAAAGCGTTATTGGAATATGCCAATGCTTATTTTGAACGAATAAATGATAATGCTTTTATGGAAGAAGGAGCTGTTAAAGCCAGTCGTCAAGGCTGTGAAATTGTCAAAACCTGGCCGGAAAATGGTATGTTTTTGGTGCGGTTGCATACGCTAAAAGCACTTGATTATGAAAGCGACAAAATGCAGCATTGTGTCGGCAAGGGTGGCTATGATAAAAAGCTTTTAAGTGGTCAACCCCATATTTATTCTTTGCGCAGCGAAAGTAATGACGGAGAATGGCTGCCTCATGCGACTATTGAATATACCGAGAATAAAATCAAACAGATAAGAGGGTATCACAATAAATTTATTGAGGTCGACTATTGTGAATTTGTCAGAGAGGCGATTGCTTACATTTGTGGTTCGAATGAATTTACAGAATTGAAAAAAAATGGCCGGTTTCCTGATTGGCGTTCTTTGGGATATATTGAAGATGAAACAGGAAAGCTTCATGATGTCTACAATATGAGGGAGGAGGCTGTCTTTTCGTGTTTGACAACGGATGATTTACCGCAGTCAGAAAAAGCTCTGTCGCTAATGACGGTTAAAAATTTAACTATTCAGGGTGACGATGAGAGGCTAGTTGCGCGTTTAAAAAATTTGAAAGCTGTTGGCGAAATAAAAGACCATGAATTTTATCCAAAAGATTATCAAGAGTTACGGAATGTGATGGCCGAAGTGTTCGGCTCTTTAACAACGGAGGCATTGTCTAAACGTATTAGTGGCGGAATATTAGCTGCAATGGGATATGTGAGAGAGCTTTTGGAGGCAGAGGAGCACCCAAAATGGAAGGATATTGCTTCTTCTTTATTTGGGCCGAATCAGGATGAAGTTTTGCTTGATGCGACTCATTTGGACAGGGTTGTCCAAGTACAGAATTTATTGGTTTACGGTCGCTTGTGGCAGGATATGGATTGGTCACATTTGATTTGTAGAAAATTGATGATTGGAAAACGCGTCAGTTCGGAAGAGTTGCAACATATATCTGAGTTAGCGGGATGTTATAGTGTTAATTTTGACAAGACTGATTTTTCGCAATGCGACGTTATTGATTTAAGAGGATTGACGCGAATGTATGAACGTTCGTCTGAATCTCACAGCAAATGTGCGGTATGGACGGCTCCAGGGCTGTTTAAGGAAGGGATGACTATTCCGCATTGGGTAAACGGTAAGTCAGTTATCTTTGATAATTGTCGTCATCTTCCGGCCGGTGACAAGATTTTGTTTCCTTCGGAAATCAAACATATTATGTTGGATGCCGATCATGAAATCGGAGATTATATTAAACAAAGTCTTCCTGATTTTAACAGTTATAAACAGCTCGAAAGTTTGCAGATTAATGATTATGATTTAGCTGAAAATGAGGTTCTCCGGTTGCCTGAAAGCCTCAAATATCTGGCGTTTTATAATTGTAAATTTGGCAAAAAGCAGATTATGGATTTAAGATATTTAAAGGATTTGGAAGTATTACGCTTTTGCCGTAGTGACTTACAAGAAGTCGATAAGTTTATTTTTCCCGAAAATTTGAAAGGCTTTGCTGTCGGTGGCGGGAAGTTTAAGGATGGAGTTTCTTGGGATTTTTCTCATTGTCCGAGAATGAATGCCGTTGATTTTTCTTGTTTTGGTCGTGTTGATCCGATAGCTGTTGAGCATATAAGCTTTCCTAAAGCTGTTGAGGAGATTAAATTAACGAGCGGTAATTTTCCTGAGATGAGGAAATTGGATTTTTCTGTTTATCCGAATTTGAAAAGACTGGATTTAAGTTTTGCCTCTTTTCCTAATTTAGAGCATATGCTTTTGCCTGAAAACTGTATCTTGAAACAAAAAAGGTTGAAAATACCTGGGAATGCTGTTGTCGAACAGCGGAAATATAAGGAAATATCTGATGTTTGCATTCGTTCGGCGAAAGAGCAAGTCATGAATAAATTGCTTTTGAGTGGAAACCGCACAGCAGATGCCCATTGATAAGATTAAAAGAATTATTGTGTCACAAAAAAATTTTTTATTATGAGCAAATTAGAGAAGATGCTGAAAAGTTGGATCGTACAGATTGAGCTTTTAGAGTTGGGAAAAAATGAGGTCGTAGAATTAATTAAACAATTGTCGGCACTCTATCAAATTTCTTCCGCAGATGTTTATCCTGCACAGGAAGATGATTTTTCCAAGCAAAATACTGCAATTGTTGCATCCCCAAAGCCGAAAGCAGTTCAAATGAAAAATGGTAAGTTAGCTTTGGAGGTTGTTTATGAAGGCAATCTGCGCAGTTCGTCTATCATTAGCGGGAGGACTCCCATCGGAGTGATTATTCCTTCGCGGAACATCGTCCTTTATTATAAAGGCTGTTATTGCGGAGATCGTGCGGAAGCGCGAAAGTCGCTGTTCAGGCTGCCTCGGGGGTATGAATGGCATTTGATGACTGAGCGTGAAGCTGTATCCATTCGTAATATAGTGAAGGTTGTAAATGAAACGCTTCAGGCAATTGGAGGTATGACGCTGGGAAGAGAAGAATACATGCTTGGCGACGATTGTCTGACAAAAGGCCATGTGCGTTATACGGCAATGCTGGTTTAATCTCTGTTAAAAAGGAGTTCCTTTCGGAACTCCTTTTTTTAGTTGTTTTCAAAGAAGCTGTTAACTTGGTAACGGAAGTTATCGCTGAAGCTGATAGGATCAGAAATCTGGTTTTGCAGGTATTCAAGTTTTCTGAAATTTGTCATTTGTCCGTCTTCCACCTGCTGCAGAACAATTTCCAGAGGTTGGCTGAGGTTATAATTTTGGATGAAGTTATAGTCTTCATCATCTTGGTAATTGATGATATAAAAATCGTAATTATTTGCATAATATTGATTATAAATGTTTTCAATCAATTCTATGGTTTGCGGGCAGTCATTGCAAGGGTTGTTATTGTAAAAGGCAAAGATAATCGGTCGCGGGTACTGCGGGTTATCTTCTGCAAGTTGTTGTTGCAGCGTTTGATTGGGATTATATCCGCCTTCATAATAAAGTTCAGCATGCAGCGGCAAGGCTATGGCTATCAGAATTAAAAAAGACCAGAAAATTTTCAGCACCGTTTTTCTCCTCGGATTGATTAATTATCAAAGCGGGGAGCAGGCCTCCTGAAGCCAGTGTTTTTCGGCTGTATTCAAGAGAGGAGACAATGTCTCTTCCACCCGGTGGTGATAGGCATTCAGCCAGTTGATTTCCCCGTCGCTTAACAAATATTTATTGATAAGGCGTTTATCAATGGGGACGAGCGTTAAATTTTCAAATTTTAAATAATTATGTTCCGCATCAACAATTTCTACCAGATTTTCGATACGGATGCCGTAAGCGTTTTCTTGATAGTATCCAGGCTCAATGGAGGAAACCATGCCTTTTTGCAAACCGATTGTTCCGTGACGGCGAGATATGCTGAACGGGCCTTCATGTACATTTAAAAAGCAGCCGACCCCATGTCCGGTACCGTGATTGTAATCTTTGCCATCTGCCCAAAGCGGTGCTCGTGCCAGTCCGTCTAATACACAGCCGGCGGTTCCGGTCGGAAAAACGGCAGAGCTTAAGTTAATATGTGCTTTTAAAACTAAGGTAAAGTCCTCCACCATCTGTGAGGTGGGTGTTCCTAAAGCGATAGTGCGAGTAATGTCTGTGGTGCCATCCAGATATTGTGCGCCGCTGTCGAGTAACAGCAATGAATTGTTATCCAGGCAGCGATTGGTTGTCGTGGTTGGCTGATAGTGTACAATTGCGCCGTTGGGACCGCTGGCAGCGATTGTTGCGAAGCTTTCTGAATAGTAATTGTCATTTTTGGCGCGGAAATTTTTCAGTTTTTCAACAATATCCATTTCTGTTTTTCCCGTCCGGTTCTTTTCCAGCCAGCAGAGAAATTTAACGACAGCTGCGCCGTCTCTAATATGAGCTTGGCGTATACCGTTCAATTCGATGGGATTTTTTATGGCTTTGGCTGCTTGGCAGCTATCCGGTGCATGAATGATATCAATATGGGCTTTTTCCATAATGTCAATTATTGTCAACGGGGTTACGTTTGTGTCGGTTATCAGGCGTTGCTTTTTGTAGCGGCGCATAATGGAAGGAATTTCGTTTAACGCCAGCAGGGGACAATCAAGTTTGATGTTCGAACTGTCAAGATTGTCGCCAAAGAGCCATGCTTTCCCGCTTTTATCAACCAAAGCCATTGCGCGGAGAATCGGCGTTTCCAGTAAAGCATCAGAACGGAGATTGAAGAGCCAGGAGACACTGTCTGCCAAGGCAAAAAAGACGGCATCGGCTTTTGTTGCTCGCAGTTGTGCGGTTATTCCGGATATTTTCGACGCTTTGCTTTCTCCGGAAAATTCCAGTGGATGATTAAATATTTTGGCGGGAACCGAAGACAGCAGAGGCGGTAGAAATTCAGGGGCGGAAATGACGTTGATGCTGTTTATTTCTAATTCTTTCTTTTCATTTGCCGATAAACACCAAGGATTGATTCCCAGGCGAAAACGAGTTAGGTCGGTCGTGTTTTTATTTAGCCAATCATGAAAAGATTGTTCTTTGGTGCAAAAAACTTCTATTTCGTCCGGATTGGTTTCGCGCGGGGCCTGAAGTTCATAACGTCCGTCAACAAAAAGAATTGCTTTGTCTCGCAAAAGGAGTAAATTTCCGGCAGATCCGGTGAAACCTGTCAGTTTATGCAGCAAGTTTTCGTCTGTGCGGATGTCTTGGTCTGCAAACATATTGTTGCGAGTAACCAGATAGCCGTCCAGTTTTGCTGATTTAAGTTTTTTTTGCAAATCGGCAATGAGCATTATTTTTTCTCCAAGAGTGCAGCGCGCCAGTTATCTAATTTGTAGAGTTCTACCAGTTGCAGGCCTAGTTTGGTGTGCTCACCAATGACCCACTCTTCCTGTTCGTCAACGAATCCTGAAAGGACGCAATATCCGCCGGGTTTGAGTGCCGTATAAAGTTGAGGTGCCATGCTGATGAGCGGTCGGGCAAGAATATTGGCCAGAATAATATCATAGGGGGTATTGTTTTTGACTAATTCTGAGTTATAACCGTCACTGACGGCAACGGTTAAATGTTGTTCCAGATTGTTGTCTTTAGCGTTTTGAAGCGTTACGGCAACGGCTTCCGCGTCAATGTCAACGGCGGTTATATGTGTTTCGTTTTGCCAGAGTTTAGCTGCGGCAAGTGCCAATATGCCTGAACCGGTACCCATGTCCAGAATGTTTTGGTGCGGTGCGTTAAGGCGTTTTAGGTGACTCAAGGCTTTTAAGCAAGATTTGGTTGTTTGGTGTTCGGAGCCAAAAGCCGTTGCGGCATAAATGCGTAAGGTTACTTTATCTGATGGCGGAATGTCTGTTTCATGGATGCCGTAAATGATAAAGTCCTCGACTTCGACAGGAGCGAATTTGATGACGTTTTCCTTGAGCCAATTTTTACTTTCCAAGAATTCTTTAGTGTAAGGTGGCAGAGATATTCCCATGGCCTCCGCGCTTTGATGCAGGTCGTCTTCGTTAAAGTCTGCGCCTTTGTAGCCGACGTATTCCTCCAAGCCGTCGTCCGTATAGTTGACGGCGACAACGTCAAAATAGTCATCAAAGAAAAAAGATAACTCTTCTTCAAGGGTTTCACAGGGAGAAAATTTTATCAGCCAGCAGCTTCCGGATTGGGTCATAATTTGTCCTATAACTTATAATCAATTATTTACTAACCGCTGATTATAGTATACAAAGTATGGTAATTAAACCTTTAAATGAGATTATACGATGAAAAAAATTGCTGTCGGTTTGAGTGTTTTGATGTTGTCTTCCTGTTTGCAGGCGGGAAGCTATTCTGTTCTCCCTCAACGAAATGGTTTGTTTGAGGCGTGGGATTCTTATGCCATTGATTTTTATGATACCAAACTGCAGTTGGTTAAAACAGAATATATTACCGAACGGGAATTTGAACCCAATAAAATTCTTTCGGCTTATGTGGGGTATTCTGTGGCGGATTTGAAAACTTATCGCAAGGATTTTTATAAGGCAGAATATGTGCGCCCGGCAATGAACGGCAGTTTGAACAGTGTCTCAATTCCGGTGCAGTATAAGAAAAATGAAAAATTACAGGTTATCGGTGAAAGTTGGGTTGACGGTGAGCGGATGATGCTGCTGCCTACCGGGGAGAAAGATATTGTCGTTTTGATTAACGGTGACGGTGTTCCTTATCGTAAGGTCGGTAAAATTCAGAATAAACGTTTGGTTTTGTTGTTGCCTGACTATATTGTTTATCCTGCCGATTTTTATTTTGAACCGGTTATCACTTCTAAGACTGAACAAACCAAACCGGTTAAGGGATATGATATTAAATACGGTGGTGTAAAACTTGATCGGATGATTTTTACATATTATGATTACAGCAGTTCCGGCGGTGATAACGGACGTTTTGAAAATATCAGTTTTCCCAATAAGCAGGGATTGATTGATATTTACGGGGTCGGAATTAAGGTTTTGCACGCCGGCACTCAAAAAATTGATTACATCCTTATGCCTGAGTAACGTTTTTAGCGAAAAAATATGTGCAGGGGGTTGATTTTCACTGGAATTTGCAGTAAAAGCAATCCGAATTATAAGTTTTTTAGGAGAAACATAAATGTCCGGACATTCCCAATTTAAAAATATTATGTACCGCAAAGGAGCACAAGATGCTAAAAAGGCTCGTGTCTTTGCTAAGTTAGCGCGCGATATTACAATTGCAGCTAAAAGCGGCTTGCCGGAGCCAGATAAAAATCCGCGCTTGCGTTTGGCTATTCAGGCAGCTCGTGCAGAAAGTATGCCGAAGGACAATATTGAACGTGCAATTGCCAAAGCCAGCCAGACTGCCGGCGGTAATGATTATGTATCCGTTCGTTATGAAGGGTTTGGGCCGGGTAAGGTTGCGGTTATTGTTGAGGCGATGACTGATAATAAAAACCGGACAGTCGGTAATGTTCGCACGATTTTTGGCAAACGCGGTGGAATGATGGGTGAATCCGGGTCTGTTACTTTTAATTTTGAGCGTATTGGTTTTATTCAGTATCCATTAAGTGTGGCAGATGCGGATAAAATTTTTGAAGCAGCTTTGGAAGCCGGTGCCAATGATGTGGTTTCTGATGATGAAAATCATGAAATTGAAACTTTACCGGATGATTTGAATGCGGTTACAGAAACGCTGGAAAAAGCATTCGGAACGCCGTCTGCATCTCGTTTGGATTGGAAAGCAACCGTTAAAACGGATATTTCTGACAAGGAAACAGCACAAAAGCTGCTTGAGTTTATCGATGCTTTGGAAGAAGATGATGATGTTCAGCGCGTTTATCATAATGCCGAGTTTTCGGATGAGGTTATGGCTGCGCTGGAAGCTGAATAGTTATGAATTGAGCCGCTTTCGGGCGGCTTCTTTTTTTGGCAGGGATTGTTAAATGCGGATTTTAGGGCTTGATCCCAGTTTGTCATCAACCGGCTGGGGTGTCATTGAGGTTGAGAATAATCGTTTGCGTTATGTGGCAGACGGTTTTATTAAAACTGATCCCAAGCTGCCGATTTATGATCGTTTGGCGATTATTCACCGGACGTTAAATGAGGTTATTGAAACTTATCATCCGGAAGAAGCTGCCATAGAACAAGTTTTTTTAAATGAAAATCCGTCTTCTACCATTAAATTAGGGATGGCGCGCGGTGTTGTTATTTTGGCTCCGGCACTGTTTGATATTCCTGTCTGTGAATATGAACCGACTAAGGTTAAAAAGGCTTTGGTAGGTGTTGGACGAGCTGAGAAATCTCAAGTCGAAACGATGGTTAAAATTCTGCTTCCGGGGTGTAAACCTAAGAATAACGACAGCTCAGATGCGTTAGCTATGGCAATTACCCATTACCACCTTAGAAAAACTTGTCTAATGAGTATCTAATTCAGAAATTGCAGGACAGAAGTGTCCTCATGTACCTTTATGTACTTCGCTCTTTTCTCTCTTCATCCCTTTGCGTTTTTTTATGTCCTTGACAAAAATATCTGAAAAGTCTACTGTCTGGTTTATAAATTTATTTTTATGTCAAATTTAAAACCATACAATTATGAAGACAAAAGAAAAAACGGAGTTAATTCGTTCGGAGTTGGTCAAGATTGTCAAAACTTACAATCGTTATCCGGCTATAGGGTTGTTTGAGCGTTGGTCGGCAGAGTGTTTGTTAAGGTTGGCTGTCGGTGCTGTTTGTTGTTTGTCGTTCAAGGACATATACACTATTTTGCGCAAATCGGTCGGGATAGGTGTTTGCTGTCCCGATATTAGAGAAAGAGATTTAGAATTCAAGATATTATATTCTCTGTGTTGTTCTATCCTTATTCGTACGAAGGAGGAGGCCTGTATTGCGCCGAATGATGTTTTGTATCGGCAGACTTTGATAAAATTGAGACAAGTCGGGCATCGTGTTTTGATAGTGGTTAATGTGGAAACAGAACTATATTTTCAAGCATGGTATGAGAATCCGGCGGCTGATGAAACGGAAATGATTCAATGGTCATCTCTTTGTCCTTGTTTTATGAAAGTTGTTAAATGTCTTGATGATGTTAATAATGCAGAGGCAATGTTCTTTTACGAAGAAATTTTAGAGGCTCAATCAAGTGAGGAGGTGCCGCCGTTGATGATTGTTTTAACGGCGGGAGAAAATTTTTTTACCGGTGAATTTTATGATACAAATAGTTAGTTCCCATAACTTTGTTTTTTAAGTCGGCAAGTCAGCCGACTTTTTTTTAGGTCTTCTTTAGTTCTTAATTTCTAAAAAAATGTTGCGCGGCAGGGGTGATTTGTGTAAGCTAAAGCATATTTACTAATGAGGATGAATGGATGATTGCAAAACTGCGCGGACTTATTGATACCATTGGAGATGATTATTGTATTGTTGATGTCAATGGTGTGGGGTATCTGGTGTTTGCTTCGGCCAAAACATTAGGTAAGCTTATTCGCGGAAAACAGTATTGTTTATTGATTGAAACCGTGGTTCGCGAAGACAGCATCACGTTATTTGGGTTTGTTGATGCTTGGGAGAAAGAATGGTTTCTGACTTTGACAAAAGTTCAGGGTGTGGGGGCTAAGGTTTGTTTGAGTATTCTTTCGGTTCTCTCTCCGGCTCAGTTAGCTCAAGCGATTGCGGCGCAAGATAAAAATTCATTCACTCGGGCCAGCGGTGTCGGTCCGAAATTGGCGGCGCGTCTTGTTACTGAATTAAAAGACAAGATTGTTACCGTGCCTTGGGAAGCAACGTCAATCGGCGACTTGAGCCAAGAGGAAAATATGAATGAACAACAAGCGACGGAAGAGGCTGAAACTTATGCGGACAATTTAATTGCTCGAGATGATGATCCCAGCAGAATGGAAGATGCCATATCTGCTTTGGTAAACTTGGGCTATCAACGTCTGGAGGCTTATCAGGCTGTGAATAAAGCCAGTGCGGCGGAGCCATCAGCCGATGTTTCCGGTTTAATTCGTTTGGCCTTGAAAGAATTTGCAACTAAGGAATAATATGGAAAGCGAGCGATTAGTCAGTCCCGAAAAATTAAACGAAGACGAACAAGTTGTCGGAGCTCCGGTCAGTTTGCGTCCGGAGAGTTTAAGTGATTTTGTCGGGCAGCCTTTGGTCTGTGAAAATTTGAAAGTCTTTATTGAGGCCGCCAAAAAGCGTGGTGATGCTTTGGATCATGTGTTGCTGTTTGGACCGCCGGGATTAGGAAAAACAACTTTGGCATCAATTGTTGCCAAGGAATTGGGGGTCGGCTTTCGTGCGACTTCCGCACCTATGATTTCCAAGTCTGGTGATTTGGCGGCGATTTTGACAAATTTGGAACGCAATGATGTGTTGTTTATTGATGAAATTCATCGTCTGAATCCGGCGATTGAGGAAGTTTTATATTCAGCGATGGAAGATTTCCAGCTTGATTTAATTATTGGCGAGGGGCCGTCCGCTCGGTCGGTACGAATCGATTTACAGCCTTTTACTCTGGTGGGGGCAACGACACGTTCCGGCTTATTGAGCACGCCGTTGCGTGAGCGTTTTGGTATTCCGTTGCGTTTGGATTTTTACAGTCCGGAAGAATTGAAAAAAATTGTTATCCGCGGCGCACGTCTGTTAGGGATGCCAATATCCGATGACGGAGCAATGGAAGTGGCTAAACGCTCACGAGGGACACCGCGTGTGGCCGGTCGTTTGTTGCGGCGGGTGCGCGATTTCGGGGCGATGGCGGATGCGAAAGAGGTTGACAATCTCATTGCTGACAAAGCTTTACGACGTTTGGATGTAGATAATTATGGTTTGGATGCTTTTGATCGCCGTTATTTGGAATGTATTGCCGTTAATTATGGCGGAGGTCCGGTCGGTGCAGATACTTTAGCGGCTGCTTTGTCTGAGGAACGCGATACGATTGAAGAAGTGATTGAACCGTTTTTACTTAAACTTGGTTTTTTGCAGCGTACACCGCGTGGTAGGGTTATTTCCGACAGTGGACGGGAATATTTGGGGCTGCCGCAAATTCATAAAGCGCGTCCCGCGAATCCGCAATTTGATTTATTGAAGATAATTGAAGAGGATATGTAATGACTTATGATGTGCAGCCGGCCAGCGGTCGGTTTTTCGGGGCAACATTTGCTTTTCCGGTAAGGGTTTATTATGAAGATACCGATGCCGGCGGAATCGTTTATTATGCTAATTATCTGCGGTTTGCCGAAAGAGCGCGTACAGAGTTTATTCGTGCGCTGGGCTGCTCCCAGCAACAAGCTTTGGAAGCGGAAGATAAGTGCGGTTTTACCGTGCGCAGCTGCACGGTTGATTACAAACTTCCGGCCATTTTGGATGATGCCTTGGTTGTCACCTGTGAAATGCGTGAAGCCAAAGGAGCATCAGCCATCATGTATCAAGAAATTTATCGAGGCGAAACTTTATTGGCAACTGTCGAGGTCAAAGTGGCGTATGTGGATTTGGGGCGTAAGCGTCCGGTTCGAATCCCTGCGGA
>CANDEX010000002.1 GCA_947383875.1 uncultured Azospirillum sp.
GGAGCAGGGTTAATGTTTCTGCCAGATTGACGGAAATTTCTTCTCTTTCGGGATTCTTTAGGAATGCATTAAAAAACAGTCCCAATGCTTCTTCGTATTCGCCAAGATCCTTTTGGATTAAGCCCAAATTGTTGCTGATTTCAAATCTTTCGGGAGCAATGATGACGGCTGCGCGATATTCCTCCAAAGCTTCCGGCAGGCGGTTTTGACGATAAAGCATATTGGCATAGTTAAAGTGACCGTCTAAATCGCCGGGTGTTAGATTGAGAGCTTGTTTGTAATATTTTTCCGCAGTGTTGAAATCATCAGCATTAGTGGCAAAATTAGCGAGATTTATTAAAGCAGAGGGTGCGCGAGGATTAATTCGCAATATATGTTCATATGTGGTTTGGGCTTCGGTGTGTAACCCTGAAGCAAGAAGCATGGCACCCAGTTGTTCTAATAATTCTTCACAATCAGGTGAAAGCCGATCAGCCTGTTTGGCGTAGTGTAAAGCTTGTTCAAAATCGTTTTGTTGTTGGTACAGACGACTGAGATAATATGGGAAGACCGCTTCATTCGGGTAATGCTCAGCGGCTTGGCGTAATGCAGGAATGTCGTGTTCCATATAAGCCAGATTGGCTTGGGGCATAATGTAATCAGCATCTAATTTAAGAGCCTTGAGGTACATTTCCTTGGCTTGTTCTTTATGTCCGAGACTGTTATGGATGTCTCCTATGTTGTTGCAGGCCTCTTTAAAATCGGGATTGAGACGGAGAGCGTCTTGATAGGCTTGCAGTGCTTCAATCGGTTTGTGGTCGTTCTCCAGCGACAGACCGAGGTTGAAATAAAACGGTGCATGGTCAGGGGCATTTTTTATAGCTTGATAAAATAAGTCAACGGCCTGAGCATGCCGACCTTTGGCCTGTGCGACCAAACCCAAGAGGTTAAGAATATCCGGATTGGTCGGTGCTGTTTCCAATATTTGCCGGTAAATGTTTTCCGCTTCATTCAAGTGGCCTTGTTCATGTAGGCGGAGAGCTTGTTGAAAGAGTAAATCGTATCCCATTATTTTTCCTTTTTTTTATATCTTAATTATATTTTGTAAATAATCCAGCAGCTTTTAAAGATTTTGCTTGTGTTTTGGAAAAAAATGTAATAAATTGCCGATTACTTTCGGGGAAGAGGGTTTTATACCCCGTCGGCAATTTATGTTGTTTGACTACCGAGACAATAATGTAATAAACCTGTATTAAAGGATAATTTTAATGAAAAGTATTGAAAACGCTAAGAAAAAAGCCAGCCGTCGCTATGGTGCCAATTTGTGGGGCGATCCGAAGAGCCCATTAAACAAAAGAGAATATGCTCCGGGTCAACATGGTCAGAGAAGAAAGAAAATGACTGACTATGGTGAACAGCTCTATGCTAAGCAGAAGCTGAAAACCTATTATGGTAACGTCAGTGAAAAACAATTCAGCAAATATTATGCTGAAGCTATCCGCAGAACCGGTGATGCAGCTGAAAACTTGGTCGGTTTGTTGGAATCTCGTTTGGATAACTTGGTTTACAAAGCTAAGTTTGCTTCAACTGTTTTTGCTTCCCGTCAGTTTGTAAACCACGGTCATGTTACCGTGAACGGTAAAAAAGTAAACATTCCTTCTTATATGGTTAAAGTTGGTGATGTTATTGAAGTTCGTGAAAAATCTAAGCAGTTGCCGATTGTTATCGCTTCTGTTGAAAATACTAATCGCGAATTGCCGGGTTATTTGGAAGTTGACAGCAAAAAACTGACCGCAAAATATACATTTATTCCGAAACTGGAAGATGTTGCTTACGGTTGTGTTATGGAACCGAATCTGGTTATCGAATACTATTCAAGATAGTTTTAGTCGATATCAAATTAAAAATCTCCGAGACCTGTGCAGTTTCGGGGATTTTTGCTTTAAATTATTTTTTGAATATGATTATATAGCGATAATTTTATGGAATTTATCAGGGAGTATCAAATGGAAGATATCATTATTGAGAGCTCTAATCAATCCTCAAATGTCGCAACTAATGTGCGCAAAGTACGCGTCAGAAAACCGCGTAATGTGGTTAGCTATATTTTTAATTGGATTGTCAAAGGCTTATTTGTTGCTTTACTGCTGGGTATCAATTTCCTGCTGTTTGCCGGAGCCGGCAATCAGGCTGTGTTTGGCAGCGGATTTATGTTTCAGCCGGAAATCATGACCATTTTAATCGGGCTATTAGTCTTTTCTTTGTTATTAATGTTTTTGTTCTCCTTTTCAAGCTTTTTGCAAAATTTGTTGGTTGCAGTGCTGACTGCCGGTTTTGTTTTGGCTATGCTGAATCAGTTTGCTCTGTATGACAAAACTTCTCTTTTAGTTCCGTTGTTATCTCCGTATCTTGGATATTCCACGGCATTTATGTTTGACGGTATTTCTCACTGGGTATTGGCAGGAACGGCCGGAGTAATCACTTTAATTGTTTTGATGACGGCTTCTAAGTCAAATGTCATTTATTTTACCGGAATTTTATTGGTTATTTTTGCAGGAATCGCTGTTGATGATTATCTTGTTAAGCATAAACATTCGGAATTTTCGGTTGAATTTGATAATCATTTGGATAAAGGTGTAACCGAGGCCAAGAAATATGTTTATTTGTTTTTGCCTAATGCCACATCGTATATCCCTTTGGGTGAACTGAAAAATCAGTTGGGAAAAACGGATAATGCGCAAGAGACGCAAGAACGTTTGATTGCTTTTCTTGCTAAAAATGGTTTTTGGGTTTATCCGAATGCTTATGTTAAAGAAAATAATGCTATTGCCAATATGGTGGATGCTCTGAATAACATTGAAGAAAAACAAGCAGGTGAACATGTTCAGAAGAATGTGGAAATCACCAGTTTGTGGAATTTTCATAATGTTCGTGATGAAGATGTCTTTATTAAAAATGCACAGCTCATTGATGTTTATAAGAATTCTAAATATCAAGTTAGTGCTTATCAGAGTAGAGGAATTGATTTCTGTCGTAAAAACAATGAGATGAATGTTGATAAATGCGTTGCAAAAATCAATAATCCGATAGATGTCAGTGAATTAAAATTATCACTTTGGGAAAAAAGCAAACTTTTATTGTTGCAATGGGTAAACAGTTTCCATTTTGTGACGGATTGGTCGGCGGTATATGGAACCCTTAATGAGGTTATGAGTGCTGACAGATTGCCGATTATTGGCGTTTCTTATGATTCTTTATATGTGGTGAATTCCTTTAAAACTTTGGATGTTTTACTGGAAGATATTGCTAAAGATAAAGGAAACAGGGCTTATTTCGTTTTTATGGATTTGCCGTCTGATATGTATGTTTATGATCAGTTTTGTCGCTTGAAACCTCAGGATCGTTGGGTGACTATGGAAAATCATAAATGGGTCAATAATAAAAATGTTTTCGAAAAAAGAGCCGCTTATCAAGAGCAATTGTCTTGTATGATTGGTAAGTTGGAGCAATTTATGCAACAGCTTAAGGATAAGCAATTGGATAAGAATATGGTTGTTGTGTTGCAGGGTATTAGTGGAATTAATGATATCAGTAATACAAAATCTGAAGATTATATTGAGAATTTTAAAAGTAAAAACATGGTTTTACTGGCGATAAAGGATTCTGCAAAGAATAATTTCAGTATCAACAATCATATTTGTGAAAGCAAAAATTTGGTACGCAATTATCTCTATAAACAGGGAAATTGTAAGGAATTCAGTCGATTGGGGCTTTCTCAGACTTCAGCTCAGGGATTACAGAATAATCTCTTGGCGACTGTTGTTAGTCAGAGTAAGCTTAATAAAGCTCTGCAAGACTTTGATTCTTGGTATGAAAATTGGTTGAAAGTAAGCAGTGGAGCTGCTGATGCTTTTGTTCCTGTTCCGGAGATGGTGACGGAACAAGAAGAGGCTGTTTCAGAAGTTCCTGTTGAAGAAAATATTGATATGCCGCAGGAAACCATTGTTGATGATGTTAAGGTTATGCAAGAGCCTATAGAAGAGGGGAGTGAAGTTCCGGTAGAAAGTCTGTCGAGTGCTGCTCCTGAAACCGAAGAGGTGCAAGGTTTGGAAACGATTGATGAAGTTTTTCCTGAAAAATCAGGTGGTTCGGTTGAATAACGGGATTGTATAACGTGCAGGAAATTGAAAAAAGACGATTTTTTTCGGATTTGACACATAAAAGGTGGAATGCTTTTCGAAAAAAACGTCGTGCATGGAATGCCTTGATATTGTTTGCTGTTATTTTGGTTGTGAGTTTTTCTGCCGAATTAATAGCTAATGATAAGCCATTGATTCTTAAATATAAAGGCGAATTGTACTTTCCTGTTTTTAATAGTTATAATGAAACTGTTTTTGGAGGAGATTTTCCGACACCGACAGATTATAAGGATGCATTAATCAGGCAAAATATTCAAAAGGACGGCTGGATGATTATGCCGATAATTCCTTTTTCTTTCAATACGGTAGATTACGATATTGATGTTCCGACGCCTGCCGCTCCAAGCAATGACCATTGGCTGGGAACCGATGATGAGGGGCGGGATATTCTGGCCCGGATCATTTATGGGTTGCGTATTTCTATAGTGTTTGCCTTTGTTTTAACGCTGGTTTCATCTGTTTTGGGGATGACTGTAGGGGCGTTACAAGGATATTGGGGCGGAAAAGTTGATTTGATAGTGCAACGCTTGTTGGAAATATGGGATTCTTTGCCGCAATTATTTATTTTGATTATCGTGGCCAGTATATTTGTTCCGACTTTTTGGTCTTTATTGGTGATTTTGTTGTTTTTTTCGTGGACGGCGTTGGTTGGGGTTGTGCGCGCAGAATTTATGCGGACGAGAAACTTTGAATATGTTAAAGCGGCCAGGGTTTTAGGTGTCAGTAATTGGAGGATTATTTATCGTCATATTTTGCCTAATGCGTTAGTTGCGACAATTACTTTTGTGCCGTTTCTTTTGTCTGAGGCTATTGTTTCTTTGACTGCTTTGGATTTTTTGGGATTAGGATTATCTCATGAATATCCTTCACTGGGAGATTTGGTGCGTCAAGGGAAAGATAATCTACAAGCACCGTGGATAGGGGTTACTATTTTTGTTGTATTGTCTAGTTTATTGACAATCCTTATTTTTATAGGTGAGGGAATAAGAGATGCTTTTGACAGCCGGAGGAATGATTGATGGCTTTGTTGGAGGTGAAAAATCTTTCTGTTTCTTTCCTTAGTGAAAACAAAGAGGCTGTTGGAGCTGTTCGTAATGTCAGTTTTAATGTAAATTCGGGAGAAGTTGTCGGAATTGTCGGGGAATCAGGTTCGGGTAAATCTGTAACAGCTTTGTCGGTTATGGGATTGTTGCCATATCCTAAGGCTGTTCATTCAAACGAAAGCTCAATAATGTTTGAGGGACGGGAACTGATTAGGGCTAACGAAGAGGATTTGCGGCAAATTCGCGGAAATGAGATTTCTTTTATATTTCAAGAACCTATGTCATCGCTTAATCCATTACATAAAGTTGGTCGGCAGATTGCGGAAAGTTTATGTTTGCATCGAGGGATGACTTTTCATGAAGCGCAAAAAGAAGTTGTCAAATTATTGCGATTGACCGGGATAACGCATGCTAAACAACGAATGGAAGCTTATCCGTTTGAACTTTCGGGCGGGCAACGGCAAAGAGTGATGATTGCTATGGCAATTGCTAACAATCCCAAATTGTTGATAGCAGATGAACCTACGACAGCATTGGATATTACAATTCAGGCGCAAATAATTGATTTATTGATGAATTTGCGAAAAAAACTTAACATGGCTATCTTGTTTATCAGTCATGATTTAAAATTGGTGAGTAAAATTGCAGATAAAGTCTGTGTAATGAGACATGGGCAGATTGTGGAGCAGGGTAGTGTTAAGGAAGTTTTTGAGCATCCCAAACATGAATATACTAAACTTCTTATTTCTTCCTTTATGAACAAAAAAGAAGTAAAATCAAATACAAATAATATTATTTTAAAGTTAAAATCCCTTAAAGTATCTTTTCCGGTTAAGAAAAGTTTCTTGGGAAAAACAATTGAAGAGATTCATGCGGTTAATAATGTAGATTTGTCTGTGTTTCAAGGTGAATGTTTGGGAATTGTCGGGGAATCAGGTTCAGGAAAAACAACGCTTGGTTTGTCAATTGTTGGTCTGGTGCGTGGTTTGGGAGATGTTTGTTATCAAAATATTGATATAAATCAGATGAATAAGCGTGAAAAGTTTGAATTAAAACAAAAAATTCAGATTGTATTTCAGGATCCGTATAATTCTTTAAATCCGCGAATGACCGTTGAAGATATTGTCAGTGAGGGACTGTTGGTTCACTTTAATTTATCAGACCAAGAGCGAAAACAGCGTGTTTATAATGTGTTGACGGAAGTTGGTTTAAGTAAAGATGCTGCCGGGCGTTATCCTCATGAATTTTCGGGTGGGCAACGGCAACGTATCGCAATAGCCAGAGCTTTGATTTTAGAACCGGAGTTGTTAATTTTGGATGAGCCAACATCAGCACTTGATGTAACCATTCAGGCGCAAATTGTTGAGTTGCTGCAGAAGATACAACAGCAGCGTTCAATTACATATTTATTTATTTCACATGATATGAAAGCTGTCAGAGCGATGTCTGACAGAATTGCGGTTATGAAGGATGGTAAAATCGTTGAGCTTGATACAGCAGAAAATATTTTTCAAAACCCACAACATGGCTATACCAAACAACTGGTAAATGCATCATTGTAGAAATATTAATATTTAATATCAATCGTTTACGTTCCTGTGTTTTATTATACATAATATATATTATGCGACAAATTTGTGTGGTGGAGTATGGGCTTCCCTTTAAGAGATTTTTGTGATTATCAAGATGGATTGGACGTTTCGCATATTTGGAATATTCAAAGTTGTTTTGGTTTTGCAACTTGTTATGAGTACGGTTTTGTAAATTTCTGCTTTTCATTTTTATTTATGTTTGGCTTTTATCGTTGAAGCAGAATTTTAAGTTTGTTTTTACTTGTTATTCAATATCTTATGAAAAACATGGCTTCTGTAAATGAGCTGAGCTGTATATTGTGTATATTTTATAGCTCGCTTCAATTTGGCAGCTTTATTTTTAAGATATAAAAAAGGCGGAATGTTCCGCCTCCTTTATTTGTTATTCTTTTTATTTGTTTAGAATTACTTTCAACAGGTTTAGGAAATAGACCACAACCAAAAAGGCGGCTGCGCGGTATAATATGGTGTATATCCCTGCCCCATGTCCAATTACGAGGTATTGAACGATTAATGAAGCAATCAATGCACAGGCCAAATTAATCAACCAATAGCGAGAATTTCCCATAAAAATGAAGGCGCATACGGCTGCCGGACCGAAGACCAGCGGGTTGGCCACCATTTTAGAAATAGTTCGGAAAGCTCCGGTAATTGCAGGTACGGGCATCAGAAAACCAGCTGCAATTGTTATCATTCCGGCGGCTAAGATGTAGAAATAAGTTTGTTTTTTGCTCATTTGTGTAATCTCCTTTTTGTTTTTGACAGTTTAGATTTTCGAGAAAAAAAAGCAAGCCTGCCGCATTAAGTTTGCACAGAGGAAAATATAAAAAAAGCCACCGAAGTGTATTCAGTGGCTTTTTTATAAAAGTTTTTATTGTTAGAAGGTATAACGGATACCTGCTGTAGCTTCCATCAGGTTATCAACGTTTTTGGAACCGATGTAGCTGTAACGTCCGACGATACGAGCAGACCAGTTTTCGTTGAAGTTATACTGAGCACCGACACCGGCACGGTAACCAATACGGCTTGAGTTTTCTTTGCTTGGGCCGTTTTTGATTTCGAAATCATAGTTAGCTGCACCAACTGTACCTAACAGGTTGAAACCGCTGCAACCAACCGGCAGGTAGCCATAAATATCTAAACCGTAAGCGTTGAATTTAGTTTTGGCTTTGTGGTTGACGCCGTCTACATAGTTGGTATCGCCTTTACGGGTACCAGACTGTTGGTAGAAAGCTTCGATACTGGTGTAATCGTCAATCATCACACCGGCATTGATGGCACCGGAATTGTAATCATCTTTGATGAATTTATTTTTTTCCAGTCGGCTGGCGTCATTTTTATAATTGGCATGAGAGTAAACATAATCCAAACCAACATAAGGTCTGATATCCTGAGATAAATCCATAGCATTGGCGCTATATGAAAATAAGCATGCAACACCAGCTAACAGTAATGTTTTCTTCATATTTTAAACTCCATTTATAAATAGGTTTTTTATGTAATTACTTAAATTTCGGCTGAAATTGTAATTAGATGAGCAATTTCGATTGTTGATATAATTTTGGATAATTGGTTTTAAAGGGTGTCACCTCAAAAAAAGCGTGTTAATCTGAAAAAAATGTTACTTTTGGGGATTAAAATGTCATGTCTTTTGTTTGTCCGGATAAAAATTGTTTAAAATGTTCTCGTTTGATTGCATTCAGACAAGATAATATTTCTCGTTTTCCGACTTATTATAACGGACCGGTAGAATCTTTCGGTTCTTTGGATGCTGAGGTTCTTATTGTCGGATTGGCTCCGGGATTAAATGGGGCTAATCAAACAAATCGTCCTTTTACTAATGATTATGCCGGAGATGTGCTCTACCCTGCCCTGAAAAAATATGGCTTGGCGCAAGGAAATTATCAAAAAAGAAAAGATGACGGTTTTGAATTAATTAATGTGCGGGTGACCAATTCAGTTCGTTGTGTGCCGCCGCAAAATAAGGTTACCGGAGAGGAAGTAAAAGCCTGTGGCAGTTATTTAATAGAAGAGATAAAAAATATGCCGCGTTTGAAAATTATTTTAACCTTAGGAAGCGTAGCTCATAGTGCAGTGCTTGGGGTTTTGGGGTATCGCAAAGCAAGTTTCAAATTTATGCATAATGCAGAACATTTGTTGGATAGACATCAGTTACTCATGGTTAATTCGTATCACACGTCGCGTTATAATATTAACACGGGAGTTTTGACTGAAGCTATGTTTGACGAGGTAATAGAACATATTCAAAATTTGTTGACAACCTTTTAGCGGGTGAATTATAGTCAAGCGAATTTTGATTATTGATTTATTAGTATAAAAGATGATGAAAATTAAACAATTTTTGAAGATTAGCGGACAAATGAAAGATTTGTTTCGCAATGGTTGGGTTTATCGAGATGTGAATGCTCCGGAAAGTGATGCTGCGCATTCTTGGAGTTTAAGCTTATTGGTTCAGATGTATGCTCCGACAGAACTTGATTTGTGCAAGTGTTTGAAATTGGCCAATATTCATGATTTGGCAGAAATTTATGTTGGAGATTTTGTTCCGGGAAGCGACATTAGTCCCGAAGAAAAACATCAGCTGGAAAGTGAAGCAATGGTAAAACTGGCAGAGGAGCTTGATTATCCCGAACTGACAGTGTTGTTTGCTGAATATGAAGCTGCGGTAACGCCGGAAGCAGTATTTGTCCGGAATATGGATAAACTGGATGCTGTGTTGCAGGCTAAGTATTATGATGAAACTCAAAATTATGGCGGAAGGCTGTTTGAGGAATTTTATAGCCATGCGGCTACGGTAATTACTCATCCGTTGGTGAGAGGATTATTGGAAGAATTAAAACATTAAGTTTAAAGCCCCGGAATTTCCGGGGCTTTGTTTTAATTGCTGATTCCTGAAAATCCCATAAAAGCCATGGATAGTAATGCAGCGGTAATCAAAGCAATGGGAGCTCCTCGCAAGGTTTGAGGAATTGGTGCATATTCCAAGCGTTCACGAATACCGGCAAAGAGTACGATAGCTAAAGTAAACCCCATTGCGTTTGCAAGTCCGTAACAAACGGATGATAATAAACCGAAGTCTTTTTGAATGGCTAAGATAGCAACACCCAAGACAGCGCAATTGGTTGTAATCAACGGCAGAAAAATTCCCAGAGCCTGATAAAGAACGGGGGCCGTTTTATGCATAATAATTTCAACCATTTGCACTAACGAGGCAATAACAAGAATAAAGACAACGGTTATCATAAATGTCAGTTGGTTGGGCAAAAGCAGCTGATAGTATATCAGATGAGTAACTATAGCAGAAATCGTCATAACGAACATTACGGCGAAACCCATGCCCAATGCCGTAGATATCTTTCGAGAAACCCCTAAAAAAGGGCATATTCCCAAAAATTGGGACAGAACGATATTATTAACAAAAATAGCGGCGATAAATATCATTAAGTAACTCATGGCTAAGCTCTCCGCAGTTTATTAAAAATGACAATCAATCCTGCCAGAGCTAAAAATGCTCCCGGAGGCATGATAAACAGCAGTGCCGGAGATGCATTTTCGCTTAACAGATTAACCCCAAATGCCGTCCCTGCTCCCAATAGTTCTCTGATTAGCCCTAAGACAGCCAAAGCCCAAGTGAATCCTAATCCCATGCCAACAGCATCAAAAATTGATTGGACGATGGTGTTTTTGGAGGCAAAGGCTTCAGCTCGTCCTAAAATGATGCAATTTACGACGATTAACGGAATGTATATTCCCAAAGCAGCATGAATTCCGGGGAAGTAAGCAGACATAAGTAAGTCTACGATAGTTACGAATGAGGCGATTATTGTAATGAAGCAAGGGATGCGGATAGTGGCCGGGATAAAGCTTTTGACGGAGGAAATAGCCGTGTTGGAAAGTATTAAAACAAATAATGTGGCTAAACCCATTCCCAGCCCATTTAATGCTGAAGTGGTTACGCCCAATGTCGGGCACATTCCCAAAAGCATAACCAAAGCGGGGTTTTCTTTTATCAGGCCGCGAGTCAGATTTTGATAACTTTGCGTTTGCATGGCTAATTTCCTGTGCTGAATTTATTGTAAGCATCATAAGCTTTTTGAATGGCATCAATGACTGCGCGTGAGCTTATGGTAGCTGCCGTGACGGCATCAATTTCACCGCCGTCTTGTCGAACTTTGAACAGATTTTTTTGTGGGCGAATGCCAATGAACTGTTCTTTAAATGGCTGTTCGTCAACCTTTGACCCTAGTCCCGGTGTTTCATTGGCGGTGATAACTTTGTAGCCGCTGATGGTTCCGTCTAAAAAGAAGCCGACAATTAAATCCATGCGTCCGCCAAAGCCTTTGTTTGTTGAGGTTTTGATAGCGACGGCATTAATTGCTCCTTTGTGGCGCGCCGGATATAAAATCAGGTGCTTTCCGTCTGAAGACGTAATATAAGTTTTTTCTTCAAAAGGATTATTGTCAAAGTCGCCATAGACGACTTCGGCTATGGCCGCCAGTTCTTTATTGTCCTGCGCTTGTTTAATCGGTTCTTTTGTAATCTCGTAAACCCAACCGAGCAATGCTGCCGCGCCGCAGGCAACGGTAAGCATAACAAATATTAATTTGCTGAGGGAGGATGGCTTCATCTTATCTTCTCCTTGTTCCGTAAATACGTTGCGGAGTATATTTATCAATCAGCGGGACAAAGGCGTTCATTATCAGAATAGCGAAAGATACACCTTCAGGATAAGAGCTAAAGAAACGAATAACATAAGTTAGCACACCGCAGCCTATGGCAAATATAATCTGCCCTTTTCTTGTCATGGGGGTGGTGACATAATCTGTGGCCATGAAAAATGCACCCAGCAGAAGACCGCCGGATAGCAGATGTATGACCGGTTCAAAATGTATATCGTCGGTTTTGAGCCAGGTGACGGCGGTCAACAGAAAAAAGGTTGAGATATAATAAAAAGGAATATGCCAGCTGATGACACGGCGGAGCAACAGGTAAATCAGCCCCAGAAGCAGTGCCAAGGCGGATACTTCCCCTAAGCTGCCGCCGATATTGCCGACAAACATTTGCAGGTATCCAGGAAGAGCGGCGGTATCTTGTGGTGATGCGGCGTGTCTTAATATATTGAGTGTGGTGGCCGAAGTTTCTGCGTCAATATTCATAAAATTCAGAAAATCAGGTTTGGGCCAGTTTGTCATCTGTACCGGAAAAGAAATAAACAGAAAAACTCTTCCGGCTAAGGCTGGATTAAAAATGTTTTTGCCTAATCCGCCGAAAGCCATTTTGGCAATGCCGATAGCGACAAAAGCACCGATGAGTATCATCCAGGCCGGCATGGAACTGGGTAAGTTAAAGGCTAAAAGTATGCCGGTGATAATAGCTGAGCCGTCGCGAATAGTATTGTTTGTTTTCAGCAAATAGCGGGTGATGAGATATTCAAACATGACACAAGCCGCAATTGAGGTTACCAAGACTTGTAATGCGCTGATGCCAAAAATCAAAATAGAGGCTGCCGCGGCCGGAAGTAAGGCGATAATGACATCCCACATCAGACGCCGGGTTGTTGTCGGTGAAAAAATATGGGGTGTTGTTGAGGTGATAAGCATAGTCAGTTTCCCTGCTTTTGTTTCTTTAATTCATATTTACCAAGTTTGCAATAATCCAGAAGCGGTATTTTAGCCGGACAACTGTATGCGCAGGAACCGCATTCGATGCAGTCCATAACATGTAATTGTTTTAGGCGGGAGTTGTCATTGCGTTTCAAATCAGCTGCAAAAGCATAAGGTTGGAGACCCACCGGGCAAATTTCAGCACATTTTCCACAACGAATACAGTTGGTTTCTTCCGGTTTAATAGCGGCTGTTTCAGGCAGAATCAGCAGTCCGGCAGTGAGTTTTGTTATCGGTGTTTGGAGAGAGGCGGCCGCCGTTCCCATCATTGGGCCTCCAAATAACAGTTTGCCTATTTGTGGTTTATGGGTGGCTGCTAAATCAAGAATAAATTCGGCAGGAGTGCCTATGCGTACCAAATAGTTTCCCGGGGTGGTCAATGATTTGTCTCCACTGACGGTAAGTACTCGTTCATAGAGAGGCTTATGTTTCATAACCGCTTCATAAACAGCATAAACCGTTGCAACATTTTGCACGATGCAACCGACATCTATCGGTAGTTTTCCGGAGGGAACCTCGCGACCGGTAACGGCATTAATTAATTGCCGTTCGCCGCCTTGAGGATATATGCTTTTGCAAACCAGCACATTAACGCCGATATAGCTTTTGGTTATCTTTGTCAGTTTTTCAATGGCTTGAGGTTTGTTTTCATCTATAGCGATGATGGCATTTTGAATGCCGAGAGCTTTATTGAGTATTTTGGCTCCAATGATAATTTGTTCTGCTTTTTCAAGCATTAATGCGCCGTCAGCCGTCAGGTATGGTTCACATTCAATGCCGTTGACGATCAGGTAGTCCGCTTTTTTGTTTTCAGGGATGCTTGTTTTGACAGGTGTCGGGAAGCCTGCTCCGCCCATTCCGACAATACCGGCTTTACGGATAGCTTCAACAATTTCTTCTTGAGTTTGAGTTATGTTGCGATTGATATCCGGTGAGAGATCAATTTCAGCTTCATAATCGTCCGGTGCGGTTTTGATGACGATGACAGATTCCGGATAACCGTTGCTATCTGGCATGTCATCAATTTTAATGACTTCTCCCGCTGCCGAAGAGTGGACATTCGCAGAGATAATGCCATCAGCTTCAGCCAAGAGAGTTCCTATTTTAACTTTATCTCCTTTAGATACTTTGAAAACGGCCGGAGCCCCTATGTGTTGTTTGACCGGAATATAAATTATTTCAGGGAGCGGAGCTGTTTGGATGGGAGATAACGCGGAAATTTTTCGCTTATTCAGATGGATGCCGCCAATGGAAAATGTTTTTTTGTTACTCATGTCCCTCACCTTTTACATTATTTTTATAAATAATTGCACCTGTTGGGCAGTTTTGGGCTAATTCTGCTCCGAATTTTTCAGGAGATACTGTGGTCGGAATATAGGAAAGATTATTTTCAATTTTGATTTCCGGGTTGATTTTTGCACATTTTTGGCAAGCAATACAGGCTGCCTGACAGTTTTTACGGGCCGCGGCTCCCTTTTGTTTGTTTCGACAAGCAACATAAACCTGTTGATTGTTTTCAATGTTGCGGATTTCAAACAAGTGTCGGGGACAAATATTTACACAAGCCCCGCAGGAGGTGCATTTTTTTGTATCAACAACGGGAAGTCCCGTATCCGGATTAATATGCAGAGCATCAAATTTACAGACTTTGATACAGTCACCCAATCGCAAGCAGCCGTCAGGACAGCCTGAACTTCCACTGGTAACCATATTGGCAACACGACAATTGGAAAGTCCTGTGTAGCAGTTTTTTTGCGGTGCGTTTTGACAGGAACCGTTGCATCGTAAAACAGCGCAGGTGGCTGCTTTGTTTTCTATGCTGCAGCCTAAAATTGCGGCGATGCGGCACATAACTTTATTTCCGCCGACGGGGCAGTATAGTTTGGCAAAATTTTCCTTGTCAGCTGCTGCGCAGGCTTTGGCAAAATCTTTGCAGCCGGCTTTGCCGCAAGCTCCGCAATTAGCCTGAGGCAATTGCGCTTCGATTTCATCGGCAAGCGGGTTAGCGGGAACTGAAAATTTTTGTGCCGTCAGATGCAAAATGACTGCGGCAGCCAAAGCGATAAGTCCTACTATCAGGATGTTTAACCAAATCAGGCCCGTCATATTTGCTCTCTTTCATTATTAACGGTTGTTGCCGAAACTGTAACATAACTCTATTTGAAACCAAACAGTTTTTCCCGAATACCCCCAAGTTATTCCGCTAAAATACGTATTTTGAAGCGGTTGGATAGTTTTTTTCTGAATGCAGCAAGCATTAAATAATACGGAAGCAGAATGCCCAGAGACAACAGCCCGGACAGGGTTTCATCTGCGGTGAAAGCCAAACTTATAAATAATACCCCTAAAACCAAAAACAACGGCAGGATGTATCCCCAAAAAACGGCTATCCAGCCCAGATGTTCGTCAAGAGCGAGCATAACTTTTTGTCCGGGCCGCCAGCAAGAGGTATCTTCGACGGGGATTGTGATGTTTTTCAGCCGGGTATCAGCCATGGCGCAATTACTTTTTACCTGGCAATGCATACAGGACGATTTACAGCGAACGGTGACCGTAATTTTGTTTTCCGCAACAGAAGCAATGATACCCGGTTGAAAGATATTGCCCAAATTATTCTCCCAATAGTTTTTTTGCGGCATTAGACAGGATGGCTTTAAAGCTGTTGTCTTCCTCTCTGACAAATAGGATAGCCGCCAGATTATTTTTGTTGGCAAAAGTTGTGCCGTTCTTTCCGCCCATAGCCATAATAGCCGTGGCCAAAGCGTCAGCATGCATACAGTTAGGATGAAAAACAGTTACTGATGCCAAGTTATGTTCTACCGGGTAGCCGTCTTTGGGTGAAATTGTATGGGAGTAGCGTTTTTCTTTATAATAAAAGAAGTTACGGTAGTCTCCCGATGTGGCAACAGCAAAGTCTTTTAATCCTACAACATAGGCGTTTTCATTGGTGGGACTGTTAGGACGGGCAACAGCAACATTCCAGCCGTTGCCGTTCGGGGTTCTGTTGCCGCGAGCTTTGACTTCTCCGCCGATTTCTACGATATAATCCGTGTAACCATAGCTGTCTAACAGTCTGGCTATGCGGTCAACACCATAGCCTTTGGCCAGAGCGGATAAATTTATTTTAACATCCGGTGTGGTTTTCTTTACCTGTGAAAAATCAGAATTAAAAAGCAGCTTATTAAAGCCTACGGTTTTAAGAGCTTCGGTTATTTGTTGGTCATCGGGTATTTTTTTGGCTTTACGGGTGCTGCCAAAGCCCCACAAGTCGATTAATTTGCCGACTGTCGGATCAAAATAGCCTTTGCTTTCAACGTAAGTTTCATATGCGTCTTTCAGAACTTCGGACATTTCAGGAGACAAGTCAAGCCAGTCACCACTGTCATCACTGTTTATCTGGCTGATTTCGGATGAATTTTCAAAAACAGACATCTCATGATTTATCTGTTGAAGTTCAGCTTTTACAGCATTATGTAATAAGTTGTTTTCTTTGTCGGTTCGGATTTTTATGCGGTAATAGGTGTTCATTGTTTCTCCAGACATAATTTGATACGGCTGGCGGAAACGCATGTAATATAGACTGGCTGCCGCTACGACTAAAAAGAAAAACACATATTTAAGTAATCTTGATTTCACCGGTTAAATCCTCTCATAACTTGATTTCATGATTTTACTTTAAATGAAAACTACTCTAATATCTCCTTAATTATCAGCTCAAACAACTTGTGAAAGGTTAAAGTAATGCTCGATAAAATAAAATCTATGGCAGACAAAGAGAAATTTAAGGCTGCCGGCGTTAAAATCAAGAACATTTTTCAGATGTGCCGCGAATTGTGTAAAAAAACATATCATTTTGTTTATCAAGCGTTTGATTCTGCTGGAAAGGCTCTTTATGATATGGGGATTTCCGCTAACGCTGTCACGATTGCCGGTTTTGTTGTCGGTTTGCTGGCGATTAATTTCCTGGCAATGAATATGTTCGGTTATGCATTGTTGTGTATTTTGGTCAATCGTGTATGTGATGCTTTGGACGGAGCCATTGCCAAGCATTCTGGAAAAACGGATTTCGGTGTGTTTCTTGATGCTGCGCTCGACTATATGTTTTATGCCGGAATCATTTTTGGTTTTGCTTTGGCTAATCCGTCACAAAATGCCGTTGCTGCAACTTTTTTAATGTTTGGTTTTACGGCAGCTGCCGCTACCCTGCTCTCTTATGCCATTATTGCATATAAGAATAATGCTCCGCAGCAGCCTGAAATCGGGAGTTCCCCTTTCTATTTGGGCGGTATTGCACAAGGTGCGGAAACTTTAGTCGCTTTGATTGTTTTATGCATTGTTCCCAGATTATTTATGCCGATAGCCATCATCTTGGGCTGTTTGTCGTTGGTTAAAGCATTTAGCGTGATTGTAACGGCTTATTATAATTTTGTCATTGCTCCACGGAAAAAAGGACAATCACAAGCGGATGATCTTCGTTGATTTAATAAAAAGGCATTGAATGTTGAGACATTTTGTCAGTCTGTGTGTTTTTCTGGTGATGACTTTGTGCTTTTCAGGGCAAAGTCATGCCTTGATTGTCAATACGCAGACTGACAAGGTTTCTGTTGATGTTATAACCTCCGTTAATGAAATTAGTTCTCACCAACCTTTGGAGGTGTTGGTTAAGCTTAAAATGCATAACGGCTGGCATATTTACGGAGATAATCCCGGAGATGCCGGAGAACCAACAAATATATCATGGAAACTGCCGACAGAATATCAAATAGAATCTTTAGGACAAAGCATTCCGGAAAAATATGTTGTTGATGGTTTGGTTCAGTATGGTTATGCTGATACGGCATATTGGAAATATCAGATAATTCCGGTCAATTCTGATATAGATGTTAAAGGGCAGCAAAATTTTCAGGCTGTTGTCTCATGGTTGGCGTGTAAAGATGAATGCGTGCCTGAAATTGTCAAGATAGATTTTTCCCTGCCTGTTTTGACTAAAACGAAACCTGTTTTACAAGTTTGGCAAGATGAAAATTCAAAAGCAGAGGCAAGTTTTCCGGCGGAAATTACTCCAGAGGCTTTATATGAGGTTAAGGGTGACAGACTGCTGATAAATGTCGATACGAAAGACAAAAATTTTGTTAAAGATGTTCGGCAGATTTTATTTATTCCGGATGAATCAGATTTAATAATCAATAATGGTGAACAGACTGTCGGATTTGACGGAATGGGAAATCTCTCCCTGTCTGTTCCTTTAGAAGATAGTGCGTTTGAAAATATTAACGGCTTGTTAGTTGTGGAAGATTATACCGGCAGGCGAGCTTATCGCCTCGTTCCGCAACGAGCTGAAAGACTGGTTGAACATCCGGTTGTTCATTATAACAATGATAGCTTGGTATTAATTATGATAATGGCTTTTCTGGGGGGCATTATTCTTAATTTCATGCCTTGTATCTTTCCTATATTGTCCATTAAAGCAATTGCGTTGGTACAAAGCACTTGTCATCGTAAAGATGCTCGTGCCGAAGCTTTAATATATATGGCCGGGGTTGTTATTTCTTTTCTGCTAACGGCAACGATTTTAGTTTGGCTGCGTCATCAAGGTGAACAACTCGGGTGGGGATTTCAATTACAGTCTCCGATTTTTGTTTTGGTTATGATCATCATTTTCTTTATAATATTTTTAATGTTGTTAGATGTGATTAATTTTCATAACTTTTTTGCTAATCGGCTGGGAGGCGTTTCTTTTTCTGCACGAAGGCTGAATGCTTTCTTTACGGGGCTTTTTGCTGTGTTAGTCGCCAGTCCTTGTACTGCGCCGTTTATGGGAATAGCCATAGGATATTCTCTTACCAAGCCTGTCTATATTTATTATCCGGTCTTCCTGGCCTTAGGTATCGGTTATGCTCTACCTTTTACTCTTATCGGATGCTTTCCTGATGTGGTGGCTCGTATTTTGCCCAAGCCGGGACGATGGATGAATCTATTAAAAAAGGTGTTTGCTATTCCGGTTTTGTTGACCTGCTTCTGGTTGATGTGGGTGTTCGCTCATCTGGTAACCCCTACTCGTATATCTGATAATATTATTGTATGGAATGTTTATGATGAGCAGGAAATTCAAAATTTAAGGCAGGATAATCAGGCTGTATTTATTGATTTTACAGCCAAATGGTGTTTGACCTGTTTGGTTAATGATAAGATGGTATTGGGGACTCCGCATTTTGCTGAATTGGTTAAAAAACGGCAGCTCCATATCTTTAAGGCGGATTGGACAACCAAAGATCCTCAGATTGCGGCGGCATTGGAATTATATGGTCGCAACAGTATTCCTTTATATGTTTATTATGCTCCAGGAGAAAATAAATATGTCATTCTGCCTCAATTACTTACGCCAGGAATTATTGATGAATATCTTGAGTAGTAAGAAGAAAGCCCCTCGTTGTGAGGGGCTTTTTTATTTTTAGGTATTATTTTCCGAAAATTCCGATTTCTTTTATACGGTCTTTTACACCGCCGACAACATTGTCCAAGCTTTCTTGAGCAACGTTTTTCAAATCGGTAATTTTACTGTCTACGACTGTCTGATATGCCGTATTGATAATTTTAGTTAAAACTTTAGAGACGGTTTCGGCAACGGTTGTGCCTTTTTTATCTTCCCCAATATTATTGAGTGTGATTGCCGGCAGTTTTACGGTTGTTTTGGTAAGATCTGCAGCGGCACTGGCGGCAACTGAAATTTCGCCATCTTTGATAACCAGCTTGCGAATAATCACTTTTTTGCTTGCTGCGGCTGTTTTGCTTTCTTTTGCTTTAGCCTGCTCCTCTGCTTTAACTTCAGCTTTTTCGGCAGAAGCGGTGTTCTTTTGGATGTTTTCCAATAATTGAGAGAGGTTATTTTGTGTTAAAGAGAGTAATTCATAGTTAATGACTGGTTTGTTGACTTCAACACTTTCAATCACAATAACATCTTTGGTCAGGCTTTTAATATCAACTTTAACAGAGATGCCGCCTAATTCCAGTGCATTTTTCAGTTTGTAGTTTTTCGGATTTCCAACAGTAATTTTGCCGATATGCCCTTCTCCGTTAGCCAGTTTCAAACTGAAGCCATCCAGATTGACGTCGGTTCCGGTGACTGCTGAACCATATTTGTGAACCATCTGTTTCACGATGGATTCAAATGATGGTGTCAGAAAATAAAAGCCGGCAGCTGCGGCAGCTAATATCAGTAATATGATGTATTTTTTTTTCATGAGGTTATCCTTATCCCTTATTGTTTTGTTCAATCAGATAGTCATTAACAGTTTTTTCTATCTGCTTCTGGAGCTCAGAATCGGTGTTACTTTTACGAAGAGCATGAAGCAGGCGGTTTATGCCTCCATACTTTTGCATATAAGCAAAAGATGACCGATAGTTTAAATCAAAAATCCAACAAATCAAGCTTAATATGCGGTCGCTGGTTGTTTTCATGTCTGCTCGATTAACCGGGCTTTTGTTTAGAAAGCTGTGTAACGTGGCGTCTGATATCGGGGAGCGAAACGGCTGCGCTTTTAATTCTGCCAAAAAAAGGCGGCGAATGTTTCTGTCTGCATTGGCCAGTAACCGGAAATTGGCAATTTTATCCGCATCGCGGACCAAAAATGTTATTTTTTCTACTTCAAATTTTTTTTGAGGATCTTCAGTGTTAATGAATTCATGATCTTTATATAATTCTTCAATCATGTTGCTGTGATGTTTGACCGGAAGAAGAATATGCGGATTGTTGTATTCCGGAAATTGTCGTAGAAAATCATACCCGTAACGGGCATGATTATTCGGAAGTTCCGGATGTAAATACATATTTTCAACTTCATAAAAGCGGCCGATATCATGAAAAAGGGCCGCCTGTCTGGCTAAGCGCAGAAGTTTGGATGACCAGTTTTTAAAGGTGTTTTCTTGTTTGAGGAGGTAATTGGCCGCATCTAAAACCTGATGTGAATGGGTTATTTTTTCATTAACAAACAGATGGTGAAATTCACTTTTCCGGACAATTTCCTGACTGCGTTCATATTCTTTTTGCAGAATTTTCTTTTCTTTTTCCAGCATGTGGCCTCCTTTGTCGATATATTTATGCTGGAAAAATATTAAATTACCATTAAAAAACAAAAGAGTATCTTAAAATTTTATCACCGAAAGATAAAACCCAAGATACTCTTTTATTCATCTAAGGCAAAACAGAAGTTTTGTCTTTTTTGACATTCTCGGCTTTAGAAAAATCTAAATAAACGGAATAAACCGGAAATGTCGCACAATTATATCTAACTAATTATTTTAATGTGGGTAATGTAATACAAACAGTCTTATTGTCAAGTTAAAATAACGGTAAGATAAGGCAAAGCAAAGCCTGGATATCGCGGCTTGCAAATTAACAAATTATCACCTGTCGTCTAAGATATGTCATTACTTTGACATATCTTATTCCTCCAGCCTCCCGGTTCGAACCTCCCACTTAACAATTACCAACAAAAAAAAGCCCGCTAAAAGCAGGCTTTTTTTATTGGTAGGCGCGTGGGGGTTCGAACCCCAGACCCACTGATTAAGAGTCAGTTGCTCTACCAACTGAGCTACGCACCCATAAATCAGAAGATTTACGATAAGGCGGAATATAAACCCGAAGATTTTTTTTTGCAAGTCTTTTTTTTGTTTTTATAAAAAATTCATTTTTTGTTTTTTAATTATACTTTAATGACTATATGCTAATCTACGACAAAGGTTGTTTTCAGCCGATTGCTAATCTGTTTGAGAAAGGATGGTCTTATGCGTAGAAAAATCGGAAGTCTGGCAGTCGTTCTTCTGACTGTTGCCGCAGTAAATGCCCAAGCTGATATATATGAGGAATGTCTGGATAAAAATTATATGAGCGATACAGCCATGGCTGGCTGTGGCGAAGATGAAGCTGTGCGGATAATGACACAGGTAAGAAAAAGAGTTAATTCCATAGCTGCAACCAATTACTTTAATGATTGGAACAGCAATCGCAAAGATTTACCCCAACTTATGACAGATTGGGAGACTTTTCGTGATAAATATTGCAGTTTGTATGGTTATACTTATACTCAGGGCAAAGGTACAATTTCAGCATTACAGACAGCTAAATGTAAAATTGATATGAATAAACGCTTTTTGGATGATGTGGAAGCGATTATTAATATTTATAAAGATAATCGTTAGAAAGGATTAGATATGAACAAAAAAACAACATTGATGATTTTTTCAGCGTTATTGTTGGCTGCAAATTCTGTTTCTGCTTCGGATTATGGCTTGTGTATCAATCGTTCACGTGGCGATATAACCAAGCAAACAGCATGTAATAATGATGAAGTTAGAAGCCAGATGCGACAGATAAATCAGAAGATTGCACAAATTGCGCGAATTCCTTCATTTGCAAAGCTTAATCAAAGTCAGAATTCTTTGGAAAATCAATTTAAATATTGGCAAGCTTTTCGTAACAATTTTTGCGCTTATTCCGGCGTTGCCAATGGTGCTTATGGGGATGACGAGTTTTTTAAGTCAGATTGTATGCGTATTATGACAGAACAGTATAATAAAGACCTGGATCAAATAATGCGAGGTGTTTATGCCGATCCTGAATAGTTTCGGAATTTAATGTAAAATCCCTTTCTGTTTTAGAGAGGGATTTTGTTTTTTGGGATGTCAAAACAGAAACTGCTACCCTGCCCTAATTTACTTTCAACATCTATTTGTGTTTTTAGTAATGCGGCAATTCGACTAACGATAGCCAACCCCAATCCCGCACCTTGTTTTTTGAAATTGAAACATTGTTTGCTTTGATAAAAGTCTTTAAAAATGTTGTCCTTATCTTCGGGAGCAATACCGCAGCCGTTATCCATGACGACAACCCTGATATAATTTTGATGATGACGGATGCCTAATAATATTTTGTCTTTTGTATATTTGAAAGCATTGTTTAACAGATTACGGACAACACGTTCAATTAGTATCGGGTCGCTGCAAACATATTGATGTGACGGGATATAATGAAAGTTTATCTGGCGATTTTGTGCTTGTTCACGATATTCTCGAGCTAAACCGCTAAGTAATAAACCAATATCAAATACTGACGGATGATATTCTAAGCCTCCGGCTTCTATTTTAGAAATATCTAAAAGATTATCCAGAAGAGAACTCAGATTTTCCGTGGAATCTTCTATTTTTTGTACTAAATTTTGCTGGCTTGGAAGTAAATCTTCTTCCTGGAGTGTGGCAATAAAAATTTTCAAAGACTGCATTGGTTGGCGCAAGTCATGGCTTGCTTGAGCCAAAAAATAAGATTTTGCCTGGCTTAGTTTTTCTGCTTTCTCTTGAGCCTGTTTTAATTGTTGCTGCGTTTCAATCATTGGCGTTATGTCTTGAAACGTTCCGGCAATCAGACGACGATGATTTTCATAAATAAGACTGGCTTTAAATGAGCAATAAATAAGCTTTCCGTCCAGTCGTTTGAGACGAAGAGTTCCGTCTACCGGCTGTTCCTTGGTCAACAATTCTTTTAGTTTGCTTTTATATAAGGGAATATCCTCTGCCAGCATTTGTTCTCGAATTAAATTGCGATGCGGTGACAAATTTTGATGTTTGACACCAAAAATACGGTACATTTCCTTTGACCAATAAATTTTACGGCTTTGAATATCCAATTCCCAATAGCCTAAGTGTGTCGTTCTTTCGGCAAATTCCAAACGACGTGCAGTTTGTTGTTGTTTTTGAGACAGCTTGTGTTTTTCCGTAATATCCTCAAGACATAAACTAAGGTGTCCCCCTATTGCCGGATATAAATAAGCGGCATATAATTTGTCTTGATCAGTGAGAATAAAGTGATATGGTCGATGTTCTGTCATTACTCTGTTTAAGGCGTTATCAAAAACGTTGACAGAGATAGCGTCAAGGCAATCAATCAGTCGATAATTACGATGTTCCGGAATATTCCAAGTTCGGACAGCTTTGTTATTAGCATATAAAATATGTCCTGAGGTATTCAGCTCAAGGAGAAGATTGGTCGAAATATTTAATAAACGTTGTGGTTCTGCGATTTCTTCCATAGGTAACATCAGCTACAAATGATATTGATACAATAAGCGTCCTATTCTTTCCGGAAGTTTGAAGAACCAACCGTCATAAAGAAAGGCGTTATGTTTGATATAATCATTCGTTTCTGTTGTTGGTAGGGGTGTGGTTAATAAAGTTAGTTTACTCCAATATTCGTGATTATCCGTGCAAATATCCAGGCTGTAAATTAACCCTGAAAACAAAGTAAAAGACAAATTGCGACAATCCGGATATAAGGTATCGTCGAAATTCTGCGCAGACATCACTTTATCATAAGTTAAATACAGGAGTTGACGCTCAAGATTCTCTGAGTTGATAAGTTTTTGAGATGGTTCTTTACGAGAGACTTTCTTATTTCCGGCTTTTAGCTGCTGAATATCTTTTGTTTCAAGAGCCAGTAAAGGTTGCTGTGTCCAATCTGATAATTTGACGGGGAAATTATAGTTGCCGCTAACAGTGAAAGTAGCCAAGTTGTTTGGTAATCTGGCTTGCCAGCTGTCTTTTTCGACACCTCGTTGTTTCAAAATAAGGTGGTTAAGAGTTTTCCCGTTTTCTCCGATGATTTTGATGTGTGTGTCTTTCTCGGTCGGTTCATCCCAGCTTTCTTCCGATGTTTGTTCGGTAAAGCGGGACGTATGCATATCTTGATATAAACGGCGGGTGACATCAAAAGCTGCATAATAATAATCCGCTTCTTTTATTCGCCAGAAATTGTTGTCCGGTATCAGGGTAACGGTTTGGTTATCTTGTCTGATAATTATTTCTTTAACTGCATTGTCCGGATGATTGGTCTCCGCAAAAACCAGATTGCCGACAAATTTTGATTTTTCATTCTGGTATATATATAACAAAGAAGCAGCAGCACTTAACAGACTGCCTGCGGCGATTATAGCTGCGGTTTTAATCAGACGGGGATTCATTTATTATCTCCTTTACAAGTTTGAAACGGCGGCGGCGCAGCCAGACGGCAATAAGAGCAATCAGTATAATGAGCAGCAAAGGAATAAAGATTGTATTTATGGTAACAATATTACTCAGCTGTTGTTCGTTTTCGCGTTTAATTAGGTATTCTTTTTGTTTAAGTTCTCTCTTTATCTTGCTGATTTTATTTGTGTTTTCTTCTATTTTTCGAGCGGTATCTGTTGACGATGGTGTTAATGTTTTTTCAACCCCCTGTATCTCTGCAGTCAGTGAATTTAATTCTTCCTGCAACAGATTGTATTCTTCTGCGTGGCGGTTAAAGACCTCGTCGTAAACCGCTTCTCCGACAGTTTTGAGAGTTGTTTTTTCTTTATTTTTTAAGCCCAACAATTTATTCTTTTCCGTCAGAAAATCAACTGCGCGTAAAATAAAGCTGCCGTTGTCGTATATAGGGGTTAAACCATAAACCGGATTGTTTACGGTTTCTGTGGTATCGGCCCAATTTTCAGCGACGAGTAAATCGCTGTCTGCGACAACAATAATTTGAGAAGGAATGATTGACGACGGAAGATATGCATACATCTGTTTTTCAAGCGGGGTTCCGGCTAGAATGTTGCCCGAAAACAGAGAATCAAACTTTCCTTCTGCCAACAGAGCCAAAATATGGCTTTGGTTATCTGAAGTAAATAAGGATGATAGTTCAGGTTGTGTATGCAACATAAATTCCTGCCGGGACAATTTTCCGGCTTCTTGTCCGGCCGTCAACAGCGGTGTGAGACTGATGTTTTCGGATGTTGGATGAAGGATGAGACTGCCGGGTGTTTTAAGACGAATTTGTGATAATCCGGCCGTCAGCGGATGTTGTTGATTTATTTGTTGTTGATTTAACACCATCCAGAAAGGAAACTTTTTGATGCGGTTGCCGTTTGGGGTATTCATCAGCATAATTTCCCCCTGCCCGTTGCTGCCGACAACCGTTTTATAATCTTCTTCAAATCCCCAATTACGAAACAGCTTGTTTAAATCAGCACTTCCGGCCACAGCAGATGTATGTGTTTCAGCTTGTTTTTCACTGAATACATCAGACAAAATCAGCAATTTTCCGCCGCGGAGAACATATTGATCCAAAGCATAAAGCAGCAAAGGAGACAGCTCCGTTGGGTTTACGAGAATTAAAACCTTGATTTCAGCCGGAATTTGTATTGTTTTATCTGAAAATTCAACAATATTATAATCATTTTGAAGTTGTGCAACAATTGCCCAATTGGGGAGGCTTTTGCCATATTGGTGACTGATTAACGGCAGCATCGGACTGATTAATCCGACAGAGGGACGTTTTCCCTCATTTATTTTAGATAAAATTCGGGTAATGTCTGTTTCCAGATAGTTGCTGCGTGAAACGATAAAATTCGGAATAACATAGGTTTGCTTGTTGTGTCCGGAAAACACGGCTCCAAAATATAGATTGCTTTGCCCGCCGGAATCGGTCAGAGGTTTTAACCCGGCATTCTTTGCTTCCTCTTCCTGCGGGCTGTATGGTTCAGGATTAATAATGTTGATTTTTATTTTTTCAGGTGCGGCTTGTCTGTATTTTTGAAGAAAGCGGAGGACATAGGGAGCGTAGCCCGCATATGAAGGGTTTTCTTTAGTCAGCGTATTTGACAAATAGACTTTGATGTGTATCGGGCTTTGTAAGTCCGATAATGTGTTTTGAGAGGCTTGAGACAAAGAATATTGCCGATTGTCGGTCATATCCAATTTGGCATTTCCACCCCACAAGCCGACAGTCACTGTCAGACTGACAAAAATCAGAAACAATAAAAAGGTAAACAGGACAAGCGATGATAAATTGCGAGATTTTGACATGGCTTCTCCTTATTGTTTCTTATAGTCAACAGCGGCAATATTCAGCCATAACATCAGAGCGGTAAACAAGATGAAATAAGTCAAATTGTCTATCCCCGGCTGTCCCATCGTCATATCCTGATAGTGACGATAGAAATTAAACAACTGGCTGAGACGGCTGGAAAAAGTTTCGGACATATCTGTCAGTGGTGATAAGATGAAATTGAAGTCAAAGGCTGTTATAAGCCAGCCGAAAAAAACCGAAAACAGATATGCTATGACAGCGTTGGTATTAAAGGCAGAGATTAAACATCCCAAGGAAGTAATAAAAGCAATCACCAGAGCTGTCGCCATATAAGCGGATAAAATATTTAGCTTATCCGGCTGTATTAAGTGAGTTGCATAAGTTGTAAACGGCAATGTTAAAAGAAGCATTATCCATCCAAGAAAACAAGCCGCTAAAAACTTGCCTAAAACGATGATACTATACGGGACGGGTTTGGCCAGCAGAAATTCTATGGTTCCCAAGCGACGTTCATCTGCCCACAACCGCATGGTTGCTGCCGGCATAAGGATGATGAATATTTCCGGCTGATAAACAAAGAAGGAATACAGAGCCGAATTATTGTAGGCAAAAAAATGTGAAGAATAAAAAGTAGAAAACATGGATAATACCAGATAAACGCCTATTACGATATAAGCTGTCGGCGTGCGAAAATATCCGGCAAATTCTTTTAAGATGATAGCGGACAGCTGACGAAACATTTTAAACTTCTCCTGTGATAGCGCGGAAAGCCGAAGCAATGTCGTAGTCTGAACCGCTGAGTTTCAATTCTTGTGGTGAGGTGTCCCGTACTAATTTTCCTTTGTTAAGCAGGATGACCCTGTTGGCAACAGCTTCAACTTCTTCCATAATATGAGTGGAAACAATAATGATGCTGCGGCTGCCGTAAGCTTGAATAAACTTATGAATTTCATATTTTTGGTTAGGATCAAGTCCTTCGGTCGGCTCATCCAGAATTAAAATTCGCGGCTGCAGAATTAATGCTGCCGCAATGGCAACCCTATGTTTAAAGCCTTTAGAAAGTGTTTCGATTTTTTGGTTTATGACATTTTGCAGTTGTAATTGGGCTACTGTATTTTTGAACGACTGATTAAATTCTGCGGCAGGTAAACAACCTAAATCAGCAGAATATTTAAGAAACTCGCCAACTGTCATTTCCGGATAAAGCGGTGCATTTTCTGGAACATAACCGATTTTTCGTAAAGCATCGACTCGTTTTTGCCGGGGATTATATCCATAGATTTCCACATCTCCGGAGGATGGTTCCAAATAACCGGTCAGCAGGCGCAACAAGGTGGTTTTGCCGGCTCCGTTAGGTCCGAGCAAGGCCACAATATCACCTTTTTTTAAACAGAAATTAAGGTTATCTAAGGCTTTAATCGCACCAAAATCCTTAGATAAATTTTTTACGACAATCATTTGTTCATCCCAAAACAATCAGTTATGACTTGTTTATTGTAACAGAGATTTTTTAAATTTTAACAACTATTTTTATTTTTCAAAATGTTTAATGACAAAATGTTTATTTTCATTTATTTATATAAGAAACAAATTCAGATTATGGAGTGATACCGTGCAGGAAGTTTATACAAAGGAAGAAACCCAGTCATTTAAGGTTGGGGCTTATGTTGCTTTGATTATTCTGGCCGTCATTGCTTATAAGGCTTTGACTGCCGACACAGTGGAACATGTTGACAGCGGTACTTATTATCCCTTGCAGGCTCGTTTCGGACGGACGGACGGTTTGTTGGTCGGAAATAAAGTGCGAATGGCCGGTGTTACCGTGGGCAAAGTTGTTGATGCGCAGCTTGATGAGCATTTTAATGCAATCATGACGATTGAAATTAAAGAAGGAATCAATATCCCTGATGACAGCAGTGCTTCAATTGTCAGTTCCGGATTAATGGGGGCCAAATATATTGAGATTGAACCGGGCGGGTCTGAAGATTATCTGTCGTCGGGCAGTGAGTTTTCCTATACGCAGGATGCCATGGTTATTGAAGAGCTGCTGGACCGCATTGTCAGTATGGGTAAGGCTAAACGTTCTCCCAAAGAACAGGCCGAAATAGAAAATATGGAAAAAGAGCTTGATATGTAAGCTGAAAAAGATGTGAGGAGATCATTATGAATAAGAAACCAGTTGAAACCATTATGGGTATTGTTGTTATTTTCGTGGCAGCTTTTTTCCTGTTTTTTGCCTATAAAGTATCTGATTTACAGGTTGTTAAAGGATATAACATTAATGCCAAATTTCTTAAAGTCGGTGGGCTGAATGTCGGATCCGATGTCAGAATTAACGGTATTAAAGTCGGTACCGTTATTGCTCAGTCTCTCAATACGGACGATTATGAAGCCGATGTCAAACTCAGCATTTCATCTAGTGTTCGTTTGCCGAAAGACAGTGTTGTTTCTGTTGCCGGTGACGGATTGATGGGAAACAAATTTGTTAAAATCGAACCGGGAAAATCTTCCGAATATTTGGAAGACGGAGATACGGCAACCAATACCAGAGATTTTAAGACGCTGGAAGACATGGTTGGTGAAATTATCTTTATGGTGACTGATAATGGCGAACAGAAATAACCTTTCTTTACGCGGATTATTGGCCGGTTGTTTATTAAGTTCAACGGCAGCTGCTTATGAGCTTCCGATGAATACGGCAAAAATGCAGGCGATGGATAAGATTACCGGCAGGGTTAGTGTTATTGAAGCTCCCGTAAATCGTGAAGTGCACTTTGGCAGCTTTTCTATTGTGGTTCGTTCATGCAAGTCAGCTCCGCCGGAAGAAACTCCGGAAAATTATGCTTTTGTTGATGTGGCCGATACGGATAAAGACGGTAAATTATACAATATTTTCAAAGGTTGGATGACATCATCTTCCCCGGCTTTGAATGCCATAGAACATCCGATTTATGATGTGTGGTTGTTGCAATGTGTCAATAAACAGGGCATCATAAAGGAAATGACCCAAGCAGAACTAAGCGAACGGGATAATCTTCCAAAGAAAAAAAGTAACGAAAAGAATGAGACAATCTCGAAAGAAGCGATAAAAGCTGCAGAAGCTGAGGCGGAAGCCAAGGCTGCTGCTGAAGAAGAAAAAGCCGCAGAAGAATTACAAGCGGCAATCTCTGCAGTTGCCGAATCTGAAACGGTTGAAACTCCCTCTCCTGTTGCTGTTGAAGTTATTGAAGATAACACAGAAGACAAAGTTGTTGAAGACGGTGCACCGATATCACTTATTCCGACATTAGGCAATCCTCAGCCTCAGGCTGAAGAAATATCTAATCCGCCGGCACCGACTGAAAGCAGTGTTTCGGAAGAACCGGCAGCAGAGGAAATTGTTTCATCTGAACCGATGGAAGCAAAGGTTACGGATGAAGACTCTGTTACGGTAAATTCTGAAACAATAAATGAATCGGTTGAAAGTAATGTTTTAACTCCTGCTGTTGTTTTAACGGAAGAAGACGTCCTTCCGACGGTTGATGCTTCAGAAGAATCAGCCGAAGAAGATGCTAATACTGTAGCTGAAACGGAAAAGAATGACTAAATTCAGGCCAAGCCGGGATGCCTTTAACACTCCCGGTTTGGTTTTTCGCCATTAACGATACTCGTGGTAAAAGAAAAGTATAATTACTACAATTATCCCCAGAAACCTCCGATAATTGTTTCTTTTAAATATTTTCGTCTTATAATCCCCATGTAATTAATGATAGAAAAATTTTTATTATTAATCGTCTAATATAATTTACACACTATAAAACAGGATAAACGCTAATGACTAACGATGCGCTGCTTGTGGTAGATGTACAAAATGGTTTTATAAATGATAACACCCGTGATTTACCTCATAAAATTGAAGAAATTCAAAATAACTACAAAACTGTTCTGGCCTTGCAGTTTATAAATCTTGAAGGCTCTATGTTTCGCCGAGAATTAAACTGGACGAAACTATCATTAAATACAGATGAAGTCGAATTGGCTTTTACACCTCGAAATGATATTCTGATTTTTCCTAAATATGCATACGGTGTTTCTTCTCAATTATTGAATTATCTTATTGAAAACAATATCAATTCCATAGATGTTTGTGGTTTGAATACAGATGGCTGCGTTACCAAAATCTGTATGGATTTGTTTGACAATGGTATTTTACCTAAAGTTTTGAGTGGCTATTGTGCCAGCTGTGTCGGGCAACTGGTACATGAACAGGCATTAGTGTCTTTAAAGCATATTATCGGTGCTCAAAACGTTATTTGAAGACGGAAATTGTCGATAGTCTGAATTTTGCATTGAGTTTACTGAGGATACACGGTAAACTCATTGCAGTTTTAAATAATGAAAGTAAAAAAATGGCTGTTTCCCCGATAGATGTCAGTTTTGTGATGACGGTTTATAATAAAGAATATTATCTGCCCTCTGTTCTTAATGCACTGTTAAATCAATCCGGATTAAAAAATCCTGAATTTATTTTTGTGGATGATTTATCGACTGACAAATCAGTGGAGATTATTCGGGAGATGACCAAAGATGTTCCCAATGTTAAAATTATTGACAATAAGGAAAATCGGGGAATTAGCGTACGGATTAATCAGGGTATTGCTGAGGCGCAAGGTGAATATACACGAATGCTGGACTCGGATGATATTTTTCCGTTAGATTCAACCGCCAAGATGCTTGAATTGGCGAAAAAACATCAGGCTGATATGGTCTACGGTTGTTTTACCAAGACAGGCAAAGAACCGCAAGCATTGGAAAACGAATATCTGTCTCCTTTTAAATATCGTTATAATTCTAATGCTTTGCAGGGTGTATTGACAGGTAGATTTACCCGTATGGGACAGTTAATTCGTACATCAGTGTTGCAGAAGGCTCAAGGTGCGGACGAACGTGTTTTTATTCAAGATGAATCTATTCCGCTGAGATGCGCCGTTCATGCTCTGGGGATTATTAAGATGGATGCTAATGTTGTTTTGGTTCCCAAAGAATTGGGTAATTTTTCAGGAAATAAAATTCAGTTAGATAATGATCGTTTTCTGGCTTATTATTACCTTATTGCCGACAATCCGCAACTGCCGCTATGGGCGATGAAGCTGTTGAATAAACGTGCTGTTTCGGCTTACTGGAAATATTTTAAAAAGACAAGAAAGTTTCCCTATCTTTCTCAAACATTTTTATTGTATCTGCAAAATAAAATATTGCCGCAAGCTCCTCAGCAAAGCGTATTGAAAAAAATGCGAGATGAGTTTTTAAGCTTGAAAAATGTTCGACGGATAAAAGCCTGATACATGAAGTCAGCAGATACAGTATTGCTGCAGATAAAGTGTGTGGGTTGTGTTTGAAAACTTTATCGTCGCTTTACCATATTTGCTGACATTACTGATATAGTTATTTATCTTTTTTTACAAAGCTAATAAATAGTTGAGGCTAAGGTTGTAGGTGTTTAATTCTTTGCAACGCAATCATCGCCATTGAATGTATAGTCTGTAATTTCGCCATTCGTAATAGTAAAACTGGTTTTACAGTAGTAATTTTGGTTTTCATCTGAGGGAAAACCATAATCCGGTGTTTGTATAGCTTCGTATTGGACTTCATATCCTTGGTAGGGTTGACTATTGCCGTTAATCGGCCCGTTTTCATCAATTTCGACATAGGTGACGATCTTTTCGTTTGGGGCAACGTAAAATTCGTTAGTCGGCATTCCCCAATTTTCATAAAGTGTTTCCTGGCTCATGCCTACAAAATTTTGTAATTGTGTGTTGTAAGCATTTTGATCGGAGACACATCCCATCAGCAATAAAACGCACAGAATTAACATATATTTTCTCCTCTGAATCAATATTTAAATATAAAACTTTTGGTCAGGGGAGTACTTAATATGTCTTTCTCGTTTTTCAAGCGGTTACGATGATAATTTTGTTTCTAGTTTTGAAAGATTAACGGCATTAATTTTGATATTAAGCAGTAAAGTTTCACCGCGAGTTTGGCAATCTAAAACTTTGGCATTGGCATAAATCCAGGAAATCAGCTGACCATCGGCGGCAGAAAGCTTGATTTGAGTTTGGATGTGAGAGGCGGACAGCTTGTCATCGATAAGCTGCAAGAAAGTATTTGTCCCCTCTCCTGTTACGGCAGATGCCGGAATAACATTTAGCCGTCGGTCACTGATTTGTTTCAGCTTTTCACGTTCGTCAGAAGACAATAAATCAATTTTATTAAGGATTTCAATATACTTATCCTGTTGTTCTATTTCTTCCAGTCCTAAATTGGATAAGACATTTAATACGTCTTTTTTCTGTTCTCCGGTATTGGGATTAGCAATATCGCGAACATGGACGACCAAGTCTGCTTCCAGAACTTCTTCCAGTGTGGCGCGGAAAGACATAATCAACTCGTGTGGTAAGTCAGAGATAAAACCGACAGTGTCCGAGAGTATAACTTCACGGCCGGAAGGCAGTTTTATACGACGCATTGTCGGATCCAGGGTTGCAAAGAGTAAATCTTTGGCAAAGACGTCAGAATTTGCGAGGCGATTAAACAAACTTGATTTGCCGGCGTTTGTATAGCCGACCAATGCAACTACGGGATAAGGAATTTTCTGTCTGGCATGACGTTGTAAAGCTCGGGTTTGCTTCACTTTTTCTAATTCTTTTTTTATTTTAACGATTTTATCATCAATGATGCGGCGATCCAGTTCTATTTGTGTTTCTCCCGGTCCGCCGAGAAATCCGGCACCGCCTCGTTGGCGTTCCAAGTGTGTCCAGCTGCGAACCAAACGTGAACGCTGATAATTTAAATGTGCTAATTCTACTTGTAATTTACCTTCACGGGTTTTGGCTCTTTCGCCAAAGATTTCCAAAATAAGTGCTGTTCGGTCTATTACTTTGACATTTAGTTTCTTCTCCAAATTACGTTGCTGAATTGGAGTGAGCGAAATGTCAACAATCAGAAGTTCGATTTCTTTTTCTTTGATTGTCTGTTCTAATTTTTCTAAATATCCCTGCCCTAAAAATACAGACGGTTTAATTTGACGTAGTTTGGCAATATCTGCAAAGACAACATCCAGATTAATAGCTAAAGCCAAGCCGCAGGCTTCTTCCAATCTGGCTTCCGGTGACAACTGAATCGTTGAGTTGGGCAGACTGGGAAAAACAACTGCGGCTTTACTGCGATAATTTCTATTTGTATCGAATCCGGTCAATTTAATCTTCACTGATTTCAATATCTACCGGGGAACCAGGCATAATGGTCGATACAGCATGTTTATAAATCAGCTGTGTATGACCGTCTCGCCGTAGCAACAGCGAAAAATTATCAAACCAGGTAATAATTCCCTGTAATTTGACACCGTTTACCAGAAAAACAGTAACTGAAATTTTATTTTTGCGGATGTCGTTTAAAAAGTCGCTTTGGACATCCTGATTTTCTTGTGACATTTGATTATCCTTCTTATTTGTTTACTTATGGTTTTATATAAACCTATTTTATGATATTAGTAAAGTCCCGTTTAATTCAAGGGGATAAGTTAGGCAAAAAGTCTTTCTGCTTTTTTTATTCCTTTGGTGCCGACATAGAGGATTATAATATCTCCGGCATTCAATACGGTGTCTTCTTCCGGAAATGAAACGACATCATTACTGAGAACGGCACAGATAAGGCTGGTGACAGGCAACTCGACTTCTGATATTTTTTTCCCTGCATTGGAGCTGCCTTCTTCAATTTTTATTTCCCAAACTTCGCCGAAACCACGGCCCAAAGAGTAAGCATCCCGAATGTGCGCCTTGCGTAATTCTTGTAAGATGCTGGAAATAGTTACAGATGAGCGGTCAACCAAAATATTATCACCGATATTATCAATCAGGTTGTCATAAGAGCGGGAGTTGACTACGGCCAAGGTATTGATAACGCCGCGTTTTTTAGCCAATAATGAGACCAAAAGATTATCTTTATCCTTGGCAGTGACGGCAATTGTTGCATCTGTGTTTTCAATACCGGCTTCAGTCAGAATGACGTCGCTCATCATTTCGCCGTTGATAACAATCGTATTATTTAAATCGCCCGCCAACTGCTTGGTGGCCAAATCATTATCGTCAATCAATTTACAGCTGATAATGTTGTCATCTTGTTCCAAATGTTGAGCCAGATAACGCGCTATTTGATTACTTCCGAAAATAATCACCCGCTCAACCGCACTGCGATCCATTCCAAAGGCATGAACTGCTTGTTCAACATCCTTGTCTTTGACCAGAAAATAAACGGTATCGCCTTCCATCATCATGTCTTCCGCATGAGGAATGAAGCTGTGACCGTTGCGAACAAAACAAATGATTTTAACATTCAGATCAGGAGCTATACGGCTTAAATGGGACAGCGGTGTTTGTAACAGCGGCGTCTTTCCGTCACAACGGAATGCCAATAGCCGGACAGAATGCTTTAACAGAGAAATAGCTTCAGAAGCTCCGGGAACTTTTAATAAAGATAAAATAGCTTTAGCAATAGCGATTTCAGGAGAAATAACCAAATCTACAGGGATGTGTCTGTCATTAAACAAAGTACTCCACAAAGGGTGCAAATAAGATTGCGCATCAATTCTAGCTATTTTTTTTGAAATATTAAACAGTGCCGCCGCTGCTTCACAGGCGACCATATTAACTTCGTCTCTGTCCGTTACTGCAATTAACATATCGGCATTCTGGGCACCGGCCTTATCCAGAATGTTCGGATGTGCTGCTTCGCCGAGTACCGGCTGAATGTCAAATTCCTTAGAAATACTATCCAAGGCTTTAGCATCATGATCAATGACAATAATGTCGTTGTTACCTTGTGTCAGATAACCGACGATGCTTCGTCCAACGCTTCCGGCACCGCATACGATAATTTTCATAATTTATTCCTCGTTCTGTTGTTGACAGCTGTCAAAGTATCTGTCTATTTCCGCCAAGGCTTCTTCCATACGTCCCAAACGGTTATATGTTTCTCTGAAACGTTTGGCATCACGCAGTCCCCGGCTGTACCATCCGGCATATTTGCGAGACAAAGGCAAAGCCAGGCGTTCTCCATGGTAATCAACTAAAGCCTGAAGATGTTTTAAAAAAGTTTGTTTAACTTCTGCCGGCGTTATGATTTGCGGTTCAATACCATTATGAATATAGTTATGAATTTGGGAAATTAACCATGGTGCGCCTAATGCTGCGCGGCCAATCATAACTCCGTCTACTTTTGTTTGATCTAACATGGCTTTGGCGGTGATGACATCCGTAATATCTCCGTTTCCGATAACCGGGATTTTGACCGCCTGCTTAACGGCAGCTATTGCCTCCCAATCGGCTTCACCGGAATAAAAATCGCTGCGGGTACGACCATGAACCGTTATATAAGCGGCACCATTGTCTTCACACATCCGAGCAAATTCGACGGCATTTTCGTGTTGGTGATCCCATCCTTTGCGAAATTTGACACTGGTCATCAGCTTGGTATTTTTTACGACCGTGCTGATGATTTCCGCTGCACTTTGCATATCCTGCATTAAGGCTGAGCCTGAATGATTATTTACAATTTTTTTTACTGGGCAGCCCATATTGATATCAATGGAATAGGCTCCCAAATCTTCTATCAATTTGACAACATCTGCAAACAAAGAGGCTTCGCCGCCAACCAGTTGTACAACAACAGGATAAGTTTCATCACGAACATCTGCTATATGATAACTTTTAGGATTTTTACGTTGAATAGCGTTTATGGCAACCATTTCGGAAACCATAACTCCGGCACCAAAGGAAGATACCAACTGCCGCATAGGTTTGTCGGTTATTCCGGCCATCGGTGCTAAGAAAACATTGCTTTTAAATCCCAGTTGTTTCATATCTTATAATCAAAATTGCGGTTGTTATAGTGCATAAGGTTAATTAACGGTTCTTTGTTTTGGTTTAAACCGGCAGCGGTATTATAAGCCTCCGCAGCATATTTGGAAGAATCTTCTGCCGTAAGTGAACCGCCCCAAAGCAGTGTGACTTCAGGGACATTTATTTGAACACTTTGGCGATAAACGGCTGTTACTTTAGCATAGTCAGAGGCGGAAAAACTTCTTTCCAGCTCCGAAATGAAGTTCAAACTGCTGTTTTCCTCTATATTGGAACGTCTTACCGTTTGATTGTCGTCTTTATCCTTATCCGGCGATAAACGGCGTTCTTGCCCTTCCCTGTTCAATTCTTCCGGAGCTTCAGATATCATTTGGTGCAAGGAATATATTGCCCGAGGTTCCAGATAACTTACGGCAAACCCTTGCATGGAAAAAGACACTTGCTGGTTATCGGTTCCTTGAGAAGTCGTCGAGGAGAATGCAGAAGTTTGAAGTGACTCCGCCCGAAGATGACGGACAGATTCAGAAATCTGAGCCGTCAGGGACGTCAAATCGTAAGCTGCTGCATTTATACCGGAAAGAGCCATTTAACTGTTCCTAGTTTAATTTATCCAGCGATTTGGCAAGAATGTAGTATAACTTACCGACATCAGCCCCGGAGATAACAGACAGCAGGATACCGGAACGTTCATTGCGCCGCGCTTTGGAGACCAAAGCCTCAAAATCAGACAAGTAACGGGTTACCAAACTGCGGAATTCTAAGTTTTCTTCAAATTCATTGCGAATTGCCGCAATTTGATTCTTGGTCATGGCTTTTGCTAAATAGCGAACGAAGGCCGAGCTATCGCCGTTATAGTATTTTTTCCAGATTTCTTCTTCCGCTGTCGGATTGAAAATGCGGTTAATATCAACGGCTACGGTTTCCATTTTTTCAATGATGGATGCGGCATCTCTGAGGAATGTGTCTGTTTTCATTCCGAGATAGCGTTTTTCCAGTTCATTAACTTCTCTTTCTGCTTTGCCCGCGGTTTCATTTAATATCTTCATCTGTTTGCTGTAAAGCTCACTGAATGCGGCAGTGTTTTGCAACGCTTCACTGCCTTTGCGATTAAATTCATCGGCGTTTTTATCCAAAACTGTCATGACTTCATTTACTTTATGCAGTGTATCATCGGTTGCGGCGACTAAAACACCCGATTGTTTAAGAAAAACTTCACCTGACGTGCGAATCTCATTGGAAATGCGTTCTGCATTAGCTGCTATTTCACTGATTGTGGCTCGTAGTTTGTCTCCGGAATTAGCAAAATGTTGAGCACTCATGCTGGTTGCTTCTTCCAGCTGCAGACTGAGTGCTTTCAGATTTTCACCAAGCCCTTTTACTTTATCATAAGCATTATTGGCTCTTTTAGACAGCTGCATGGAAGTATCATTCAGCACAACGTTGAAAGCATCAACTAATTCTTTGGTATCTTCGGAGATTTTAATCATTTTATCGCTCTGTTGATTAATCAAGCTGCTGATTTCAACAACACCGGTACTGGCTTCCGCCGTAATCGTGTTAAAGTCAGCGATATATTTTCTATAATCCCCCATAACGTTTTCAACTTTAGCATTAGATGACGTTACAACAGAACCGAGATCTTCTGCAGTTTGTTCCAAAGCTATATTAACTTGTTCAATGTTTTTAATTGAGACTTTGGATGCTTTGGCAATGTCTTCACCGCTCTTGAGTAATCTGTCTCCAAGAACATCAACTTCATAAGCAATTTTGCCGGATGTCTCAAAGACTTTATCCGTATTCTCTTTGAATTTGGCATTAATTTCGTTCATTTTCAGAGCGACATCATTGGCTGCGTCTGACAGATATTTGTATTGCTGAGCCAAAGCCGCTTCACCCAATCTGGTTTGTGTGGAAACCACATTGACAACATCGGTAAGACTTTCCTGCTGATGAACAAATGTTTCACGAATGCTTTCAGCTTGAGCTCTGGTTTTGAGCAAAGAAGCTTCCATATTTTTGACATGATTATCCATCATGGCCGCTACTGTTTTGCTTTCATCAGCTAAATCGCTGTTTGCGGCTTTTAACTGACTGCAATTTTCAAGCAACACGCCGGAGGCTTGTGTTGCTTCTTCGCGCACATCTTTAACAATGCCGCCAAAACGGTCAACGTTTCCGCGGAAATCCTTGTAAATGACATTTAATTTCTCTGCCATCTGCTGAATTATTTGTTCAACATCCTGATTTTGTCTGGTAATGGCATCGTTGATTTCACCCAAACGATCCATAGATTTGGTGGAGCTGGCGACAACAGTTTCAGCACGTTTGTTGACATCTTCTTCAAGTAAGGCCATCCGTGAGAAAACACGGTCAGCACTTTGCTCAATAACTGCGACTTGTTTCTTCAGAGAGCTGCCGATGTTGGCCGTGTTTTCGGCAATTCTGTCACAGATATCAAAGAATTCATTTTCCTGATGTTTAAACAGCAGGTTGATGGTTTCGGCTTTTTCATCCAATGCCTGAACAACGCCAGAAACATAACTGACCGTATTTTCTGCAACGGAATTAAGGACACCTGATTGGCTCTCAAAAGATGAAACCAATTCATTATGTGTGGTGCGTGATTTATCAACGGCAAGATCAACTCTGGCAGCATGGTTTTCCAAAAGGGTTCCTATTTCCTCAGCTCTGGCGGCAAGCGTTTGAGTTAAGCTGTCAAATTTTTCGTGCTGATTATTGAGAATGTCTTCAAATTCCATAGCCTTCGTTAAGGTATTGGTTGTAGATTGTTCAAAAGTCTGCGTTTCACCGCGCAGTGTTTCATGCAAGGTATGCGTTTTATTAACCACATCTTCAGATGCTTTCAGTGCGGCTTCCATTTGCTCTTTCAAACGTTTAATCGCTCCAGCTGCTTCAGCATCGATAATGTTAGATGCTTTAATCAATTCATCAATCTGACGTTTAAGTTCGCCTTTAATTTCCTCAATTTTGGTAACAGAACCAGAAATATGACGCTGCTGTTGAGCCAAAGCTGTTTCAGAAATTTTGCTTTGAGTTACAACAATAGATGACGCTTCGGTCAAGTTTTCCGACTGTTTTTTCATCATGTTGCCAATTTCACCAAACTGGTTGATAGCCAAATCGGTTTGATTACGGACATTGTCCGATTGTTCGGCAATTTCAGCACCCAAAGCTCTCAGTGAATTCTGTAAATTGTCAGAAATTTGCAACAGCGTATTATGTTTGGCATCAATATCGCCGGCAACAGCAGAGGTTTGATTGACGGTTGCCGTGCCTAAAGTTCCCAATAAATCAATTTTTTCTTCAAGCAATTTGGTAACAGTGTGGATACTGCCAATTGTATTTTCAGCTAAATTATTTAGTTCCGAAACCTCGTGACGAATGTTTTCCTCAACCATATTCATGTCGCTGGCAATAGTTTCGGAAATACCATTTAATTCGCGCACTTGAATACTGATAGTTTCTTCAATGCCGCCGGCACGGGCAATAACATTATCCACTTCCATTCCGACACTTTCGCTGAACGCATTAAATTTATCGGAAACTAATTCAGCCGTTTTTTCCAGCTTATCAAGATGACTTTGGACTTTTTGCCCTTGAACATCAAGAACTTCATCAATCCGCGCAGCTCCGTTTTCTAAATCTTTGTAAACATTTTGGCAGCTTTCAAGAGCGCGAGAAGAAATTTGTTCTAACTTCTGTCCCTGATTAGCCACCATAGCACCAACCAATTCAATATCTTTGGTTAGTTTATTGCTGCTGGTGACAACAATTTCGTTTGTACGGAGAATTTTGGCATTATTATCGTCAAAAATGTTTTGCAACAAATTTGATGATTCTTTGACATCGTTAATCACCGGCAGGAGATTAGTCAACAAGCTGCCTGCATTTCGCTGAATTTCGTTGCCGATATTAACAAACTCTCCGGTTTGTTTGTGAAATTCATTTGTTGCAGCGAGTGTTTTTTCATTGATATAATCAAAACTGGTAATGAGAGTTTTAACTCCTTCGGTCAATTCGCCCATCGTTTTTCCGGAATAGTTATCCAAAATACCGACCAGTTTGGCAAAATCATTGACATGAGCTCCCAGCTCTTCCTTAATTTTGGCTGTTTGCAACGTTGCTTCTTTCGTAGCCTGCTGCAATTCCATTGTTTGCGCACGCAGAGCATCGGCCATTGCTTTAGCCGTGCCGGCACCGCCGTCTTCCGGATAAACCAATTGATTCAAATAAGCTCTGAGAAAACGGGCTTCATTTTTTAAGTTTGTTCCTCTGTCAATATATGCCATTACCACCCAGATAATAGCCAAAGGAAGAGTGACACCGGCTAAAAAAGCACCGAATTCATCCGGCATCATCAAAAACAGATTTGACCAACCAAAAAATTGACTGATGTAGATAAGAACAATTCCAAACCAGATAATGCTAATCCAAATCATCAGGCGGTGAAGGTTATTCGCCAGCCAGTTGGGTGTTTCGTTTTCTTCGATATAACTGGTTTTGCTGTTTTCGGACATAAAATTTGGCAAAGCATTAGAATTATGCTGGTTTTTATTTTGCTCTGACATTTCGGCTTCCCCGGGTGAATCTAATAATGTTTATAAACTGGGGCAATTATAACAATTTTTTTCAATTTGAAAACCTTAAACCATCACTTAAACACTTATCCACAGGATGATTAAATATCAGGATTGCTCCATCTTTCGCAAGAGATAACGCAGCTTGTTTAAGGCTTGAAATTTCATTTCGTCTTCAGAGAGAGAAGACGGGACGACAACCGTCGCCTCAACTCGGGTTTCCGGTTCGAGGGCGGTTACTTTAACGTAGTTTCCCTGACGAATGAACTCAAACAGAATTTCAGACATAGGTTTATTTGAAAAACTTATTCGTTTTCAAAAAGCCGAAAGGCACCAATTTACCCACCTGCCCTCGATGTCCCAGCCAGGAGAGCAATTCTGTTTCGGTTTTAGTACAGCTGTTTTTTTCAAAGGTGAAACCATCGGCTTCATTGAAAATCTGCATATCGGACAAGCCGCCGTCTTTATACTTTTGTAAGGTTACACCGCGACCGCGAGCCATGGTCGGAATTTCTTCAATTTTGAAAATCAACAGTTTGCGATTATCGCCAACAACCGCCACCATATCACCGGTAACTTTGCGGCAGAACATTGCCGTTTCGCCCTCTGCCAGGTTCATTATTTTACGACCATTGCGGGTTTGTGCAATCAAATGATTTTCATCAACGACAAAACCTTTGCCTGAATTTGAGGCGATAACATAAGATGCTTTGGGTTCAAAAACAAACATTTCACAAATATTGTCATTAATTCCCAAGTCAACCATTAAGCGCAGAGGCTGACCAAATCCGCGACCGCTCGGAATTTCATTTCCGGAGATGTTGAAAAACTTACCCGATGTATCAAAGAGGATGATTTTATCTGTTGTTTGAGCATGAATGGCACATTGTAAGGCATCATCATCTTTAAACTTGAAGTCATCATTCAGATTTGTATGTCCTTTGATACAACGTATCCATCCTTTTTGAGAAAGAATAACCGTAATAGGTTCTTTTTCCACTAAGATTTCAACAGGAACTTCTATTTCTTCGGAAACTTCGCTAAATTCGGTGCGGCGTTTACCCAGAGCTGTTTTCTTGCCAAATTTTTCACGGATGGATTTTATTTCCTCCGCCAAAGCATTCCAGCGTTTGCTTTCATCAGACAGCAGAGCTTCCAGCTCGCTTTTTTCAGCTTCCAAGTCATCATATTCACGCTTAATCTCAACCTCTTCAAGTTTACGAAGACTGCGCAACTTCATGTTAAGGATAGCTTCTGCCTGATTTTCAGTCAGATTAAATTTTGTCATCATGACTTTTTTAGCGTCATCTTCTTCCCGGATGATGCGGATAATTTCATCCAGATTAAGATATGCAATCAGATAGCCGGCCAAGATTTCTAAACGGGCATTAATTTTATCCAGACGGAATTTAGCTCGCCGCTGCAAAACGATATGGCGGTGATTTAAAAATTCGCGCAGGACTTCTTTAATCGTCATTACCCGAGGAACACCATCAGAATCCAATACATTCATGTTCATACTGAAACGAGTTTCCAGTTCAGTTTGCTTAAACAGGTGTTCCATCAGCAAATTGGCATCAACCGTGCGGCTTTTAGGCTCTAAGACAATACGAACATCATGTGTGGATTCATCGCGGACATCACTCAACATTGGCAGTTTTTTATCATTCAACAGCTGAGCGATTTTTTCAATTAATTTAGATTTTACAACTTGATAAGGGATTTCCTTAACAACAATCTGATATTGTCCTTTGCCTAAATCTTCCGTTTCCCATTTGGCGCGGATGCGGAAAAAACCGCGCCCTTGCGTATAATTAGTCAGGATAGTATTGAAGCTGTCGATAATAACGCCTCCGGTTGGGAAATCCGGTCCTTTAATACGGCGAACCAACGGTTCAATTTCACATTCCGGCTTTTCAATCAGATAAAGCAAAGCATCACAAACTTCACTCAAGTTGTGTGGCGGAATATTGGTTGCCATACCGACCGCAATACCGGCAGAACCGTTACACAACAGATTGGGAACCATGGAAGGCATAACAATCGGTTCAGACTCTTCTCCGTCATAAGTTTCTCGGAAGTCAACGGCATTATCATTCAGCCCTTCCATCAAAGCCATAGCAAATTCTGTTAATCTGGCTTCGGTATAACGCATAGCAGCGGCACCGTCTCCGTCAATATTACCAAAGTTTCCTTGGCCATCAACCAGAGGATAACGCACGGAAAAATCCTGAGCCAGACGTACCATTGCGCCATAGACAGCACTGTCACCATGCGGGTGATATTTACCAATCACATCACCAACCACACGGGCGCATTTCTTAAAGCCGGATTTAGGGTCCAGATGCAGTTGCCGCATGGCGTACATTAAACGGCGGTGCACAGGTTTCAAACCGTCTCGGACATCAGGAAGCGAACGCGAAACGATTGTAGACATCGCATAAGACAGATAGCGGCTGCTGAGTTCCTCCGCAAGGTGAACATCTTTAATTCTTTCTTCGTCAGCGGTATTATCCTGCATTATTTCATCTTTCTAAAAGCTGGTCAGACCCAAATTTGAGAGCAAATTAGCACGGTTTTCAGGGAATTTCAAGCCGTGAGTTTGAAAAAAGTTTTTATGTAGAAAAAAACCTGTCAGGCGCAGCAAGTCGGTTATTTCTGCTTTTGTCGGATTGTTATTTTGATGAATAATAAAATTCGGGTATGCAAATAAACGATTTTTATAAGGTTCTCCGGCTTCTGCACAAACAGCTTTCCCGCTTTTGGGTGAAACATAGCGCAAATTTTCAGTTGTTCCGGTAGCGGAGCATTCCGTTAAATCCAACCCCACACCCAGATATTCCAGCAAGTAAAATTCAAAGTAACAATAGCGCGCTAGCCAATTATCTTCATTTATTAGGTTAAAAAAATCACCAATATAACGATAAAACCGTTCGAGATTATCCCCTTCAGGAAGCGTTTCATGGCAAAGAGTACAAAGAGCTGATAAAGCAGCCAACTTCTGACTGTTGCTCATAAAATTAACGGCAGCCGGCGTCAGAAGTTCTATTCTCAGGCTCCACATATTCTCTTCCAGACGAGTATATGCATCTATCAAAACCTGATTACCTAACTGATAAACCGCCAGATTTTTTTTAGTTAAGCAATTTTTGGCATAACCAACCAATTTACCGTGTCGTTTGGTCAGCACGGTAAGAATTAAAGACTTCTCCCCGTGCCGCCTGAGATTAATTATATACCCTTCATCCTGAAACTGCATAGCAGATTAATAATCATTGATACGAGATTTGGTCACTTTATCATAAGCCATCAAATCAGACAGAACTTTTTCCATATCATGCAGCGGAATCATGTTCGGGCCGTCACTAGGAGATTTTGACGGATCTTCGTGGGTTTCAATGAAAACAGCAGCAATACCGACCGCCACAGCCGCACGCGCCAGAACCGGGGCAAACTCACCCTGCCCGCCGGAGCTTCCGCCTAATCCTCCCGGCTGTTGAACTGAATGGGTCGCATCAAAGATAACCGGACACCCCGTATCTTTTGCCATTTGCGGCAATCCGCGCATATCTGTAATCAATGTATTATATCCGAAGCTTGTGCCTCGCTCGGTAATACAAACATTGTTATTACCGGAATCTATTGATTTTTTGACAATGTTTTTCATATCCCACGGTGCTAAAAACTGACCTTTTTTGATATTAACTACCTTGCCGGTTTTAGCCGCAGCGACAACCAAATCCGTCTGCCGACAAAGGAATGCCGGAATTTGCAACATATCTACATGAGGAGCAACAATTTCACATTGTTCCCGTTCATGAATATCTGTCACAATCGGGCAGCCATAGAGTTTCTTTATCTCATCAAATGTACGCAATCCCTCATCTATTCCCACACCGCGGGCTCCGTTGATAGAGGTTCGGTTTGCTTTATCAAACGAGGCTTTAAAGATATAATTAATACCCAACTTTTTCGTCAGTTCAATCAGCTTTCCGGCTAATTCAACAGCATGAGCACGGCTTTGAATTTGGCAAGGGCCGGCAATAAGAGCTAAAGGTAATTTATTACCGATTTCAAAATGGCCGATTTTAATTTTGTGTTGTTCCATTATCATTTCCTTCGAAAATTTATATATATTTACTCATAGCATATTTTCCGAATTAGGCAACAGTCTCAACATTTGATGTGTACTGTTTGATAAAGAACACATCTTAACCGAAAATGTCGTTTTCCATTCTTTGGGGAGAATGATGCATATAAAATCTTGTGCATGAGGGTTACAGTGGTGACATATTAAGCGGCATATAATAAACCCCCGGAGAATAAATCTTCGGGGGTTCTTTTTAGCGATACAACATAAATTCACTCAGGAAAATCTGACGACAGAAACTGTTCAGGCGGATTTTGTAATTCCACCAATAAAATTTCAAATTCCAGTCTTTGAAACTACGCGGCTCAAACAGTTTATTGAACTTTAAGCGGGTACTTTCCGGACGCCATGTCATGAATTCTTTTACTTCCTGACAGAAGTATTGGCGGCCTATCGGACCTAAAAAATTCCAATATTCCTCAAAGGTCAACGCATAGATATCAAAAGTCAATTCCGGGGCAACCAACACTTTACAGAGATAGGTTTTCAACTGCGGAATAAATACTATTGTCGGTTTTTCACCGATAATATTTAAAACCAGCTGATGTTCCACAGACGGAATAACTTCTATTTCCACATTTTTGACAGACATCCGGCGCAACAATGTGGTGAACTTTTTGAAAATGTTTTCTGCATATTCAAGAGAAGTCCAGCGTCGCAAGTCATCAACATAGATAATCTGCGGGGTTTGCTCATGTTCTTGTTTGATGAAGTGCCAAGCATGGATTAAATCCTGCCAACTTTCATACCCGGAGGCATAAACGACACAGTAATCCGCCTTTGAATATATTTTGCGGTCATAAGGCGCAAAACTGCTCAAGACCTGAACCGAGAGATTCAGGCATGCGGCCACATCTATCAACGCATATGGTTTGCAATAACGAAAAGCGTCAACATCAAGAAACAATGTCGGCAAATGTGTTTTACCATATTTTTGTACGGCATTATCATGCATTCGCAACAAGGCGGCAGCTTCTTTAGTTCTGCAAAGCAACAGTTTTTCTTTACCATCCGCTTGACCTGTCAGGCCGCTTATCTCATGGTAGACACCTTCCATATAGTCATCGGAGAAAGAATACTCATAGAACAAGGGCTGTATTTTGATTAATGCCACTGATGTTTCCGGGTATTTTTTCTCTATTTGCTCCTGAAGATGTGTCGCCGTTTCAATAACCCAGACCGGTGCGTCTTTGGGAATGTAAATGACACTGATGTTTTTCAGCCCTTCAAGGGTGAAGCAATTGGAAATTCTCTTGGAATCTTCCTCGTAAATTTCTTTTGCGACAATGCGCAAAACTTCGTTCTGACTCATAATAATTTTATAAATTTAGCGATTAATAATTAATTTATCGGCTGATATGTAGCATAATCAGCCGATAAAGACAAGATGTTTTTTAGGTTGCAAAAGTGTTTTATTACAGTAATCGACTTTGCTCTATCGCAGCCTGAACAAAAGAAACAAACAGCGGATGCGGATCAAACGGTTTTGATTTTAATTCAGGATGAAACTGAACACCAACAAACCACGGGTGATCTTTCCGTTCAACTATTTCCGGAAGTTTACCATCCGGAGACTTGGCGACAATCTGCATTCCGGCATCGTTAAGCTGTTTTTCATAAGCGATATTTACCTCATAACGATGACGATGACGTTCAGAAATTTTATCTGCGCCATAAATCCGGCGCACCAGAGAATCGGAAGCCAGCAGGCTTTCATATGCCCCAAGGCGCATGGTTCCTCCCAAATCACCGTCTTTGGTTCGAATTTGTTTGGCTCCTTCTTTATCCCATTCAGTCATTAATCCGATGACCGGAGTGCAGTTGTTGCCGGCAATTTCCGTTGTATTGGCATCCCCTACCCCGGCTAGATGGCGCATGGTTTCAATAACAGCCATTTGCATACCAAAACAAATTCCCAAAAACGGCAGTTTATGTTCGCGTGCATATTCAATGGCCTTGATTTTTCCTTCAGTTCCGCGAGAGCCAAAACCGCCGGGAACCAAAACCGCGCTAACATCATTCAAAAGTGCGGCAGCTCCGTTCTTCTCAATATCTTCAGAATCAATCCATTTGATTTTTACTTTGTAATGGTTGGCAATTCCGCCATGATTTAACGCTTCTCCCAGAGATTTATACGCTTCAAGCAGCTGCACATATTTGCCGACGACGCCAATTCTGACTTCTCCTTCAGGGTGAGCTACAATATCAACGATTTTTTCCCATTTACTTAAGTCTGCCGGTTGGTTGCATTCAATGCCAAAATGTTTACAGACTTGGGTATCCATCCCTTCTTTGGAATATGCAATAGGTACCTGATAAATATTTGCGGCATCTTTGGCTGCAATGACATTTTCTTCCCTGATATTACAGAATAACGCGATTTTTCGTTTTTCATTTTGAGGAATGTCCATCTGCGTACGGCAGAGCAACATATCCGGCTGAATACCGTATTCTTGTAATTTTTTGACAGAGTGTTGGGTGGGTTTGGTTTTTAATTCTCCGGCGGTCGGAATAAACGGCAACAGGGTAACGTGAATAAACATCGCACGGTCACGTCCCAAATCGTAAGCCACTTGCCGAATCGTTTCCAGATAAGGCTGACCTTCGATATCGCCGACGGTCCCTCCAATTTCACAAAGCACAAAATCCTCATCAGTCACATCAGAAAGAATAAAATCTTTTATTTCGTTAGTAACGTGCGGAATGACCTGAATGGTGGCACCAAGATAATCACCATGACGCTCTTTATCGATAACTCGTTGATAAATTTTGCCGGTAGTGATGCTGTCGGTTTTCTTGGCAGGAACGCCTGAAAAACGCTCATAATGCCCTAAGTCCAAATCAGCCTCTGTTCCGTCATCGGTTACAAAGACTTCACCATGCTGGTATGGACTCATTGTTCCAGGATCAATATTTAAATAAGGATCAAGTTTACGCAACCGAACTTTAAATCCGCGTGATTGGAGCAACGAAGCTAAAGATGCTGAAGCCAATCCCTTTCCCAGCGATGAAACAACACCTCCGGTAATAAAAATAAATTTAGCTTGAGAATTCATAGTATTAGTCATATCAATTACCTTTATTTAAAAGTGACAAAGGCACCTTGGAGAAAGGTGCCTTTATTTTTTTGATGAGTGCTCATTGCTTTATTCTGCTGCAACCGGAGCTGATGGTGCATCAGGTACGGGTTCAGAGACCGGAGCTGTTTCTAAAATAGAAACGGCTTTCGGCTCAGCATTCTTATATAATAAAGAGAGCGACAAACTGGTAAGGAAAAACAATGTTGCCAAAATGGCTGTCAGCTTGGTCAGAAAATTGCCGGTTCCGCGCGCACTCAAAATGCTGTTGGCACCGCTGCCGCCGCCCAGACCATCTAAGGCACCGCCGCTGGAGCGTTGCATCAAAATGACACTGACCAGAAAAATAGCCACTAACAAATGGACGACTAACAAAATTGTTTCCATTATTTATTCCTTTCGCATCCCAATTAGTAAATTTATTCAGATATTAGCAGCAACCTGCGTTTTTGGCAATACCCATAAAATCAGCAGTTTTCAAGCTGGCACCGCCAATCAAAGCTCCGTCAACATCAGGCAGAGATAAAAATTCTTTCGCATTGCCCGGTTTTACTGAACCGCCATAAAGAATCCGCATCTTATTAGCTTGAGCTTTGCCTAATTTTTTGGTTAAAGCCTTACGGACAGCGGCATGGACTTCCTCAACATCAGCCGGAGTCGGCGTTTTGCCCGTTCCGATAGCCCAAATCGGTTCATAAGCAATAACTGTATCAGCAGCTGTCGCATCCGCAGGAACTGATCCCGCAATCTGAGCAGTACAAACATCCAATGCTTTACCTGCATCGCGTTCGGCTTCAGATTCTCCGATACAAATAATCGTTTTCAAACCATTTTCATGAGCTGCCATTGCTTTTTTAGCTACGATTTCATTAGTTTCACCATGATCTGCACGGCGTTCAGAGTGACCAAGGATAACGTAAGAGCAGCCGATTTCCTTAATCATAGCCGGGCTGATATCACCAGTATGGGCTCCTTTGGCTTCCCAGTGGCAATCCTGAGCACCCAGAGCGACTTTGGCTCCGCGCAATGCTTTTTTGACGGAAGTCAACAGAGTTGCCGGCGGGCAGACAAGAAATTCACATTCCGGTTTGCCGACTTTCTTTACTTCAGCGGCAATATCTTTAGCCAATTCAACGCCTTCGGTCAGAAGACCGTTCATTTTCCAGTTTCCGGCAATCAATTTTTTACGAGCCATATCTTCAATCCTTAACTAATAAAATTAAATCATACGCGGTTAATGCAATATGATACTGGTTATCTTTTCTGCCTTTTATCACAGCAAAAAATTTTTTTCCAGTATAAAAAACTTTTCAACACGAATATTTATAAGATTGCATATATTATTAATTTAGCCGTATAATCGGCAAGTCTGAATTGATAACATTTACAGGATTTTTGGGCTATGATGAAAAAATTTAGAAGAATGCAGGAAACTTGGCTCTCCAAGTTCATTTTAATTTTAACCGCTCTCAGCTTTATGTCGCTGTTCGGTGTATCCGGCTATATGGGCAGTGTCGGCAAAAACAGACCGGTCATTAAAGTGGATAATTATGAGGTTCTGCAGAGTGAAATTTCTCAACGTTTGGATCAGCAAATGCAATTAGCCCGCGGATTATTTGGTGATAATCTTGAGATTAATGACAATATTCGCAACGCCATGCTGCAAGGAATTGTTCAGAAAGCTCTGACCGACACCATCATTCGCCGTACCGCAGATGACAAAAACGTCAGTATCAGTGATAATTTGGTGCGGCAAATTGTTTATTCTCAGGCTGAATTTCTAAATGCCGACGGGAAATTTGACATTCAGAAACTTCGGCGAGTGCTGGCTGCCAACGGCTGGACAGAAAAACGCTATATTGACAGCTTGAAACTTGATGTTATCAAACAGCACTTGGTTCAGAATCCCGTCAATCACATCAATGTTCCCAATGTTTTGGCTGAAAATGCAGCTAAAGTCGAAAAACAAAAAAGAACTTTTAAATATGTTAAAATCAATCCTGAAAAGATGATTATTGATCGTAAAATGTCTCAAGATGAAATTGAGCAATATTATGAAGATTTTAACGCTGAATTTATTGCTCCGGAAGAACGTGATGTTTCTTTTTTAATTTTATCGACTGATGATATTGCGGCTAAAATCCAGCCCTCAGACGAAGATATCGAAGCTTATTATCAGGAAAATATTGCTCAATTTGAAACACCTGAAACACGCAAAGTATTGCAAATGGTTTTTGATAAGCAGGAAGATGCTGACCGAGCTGCCGCCGAAGTTAAGTCAGGCAAAGACTTTTATGCCGTTGCCAAAGAACAAGCTAAGCAAGATAAGGAAACAACCGATCTGGGTTATGTTTCACAGGATATGCTGATTGCTGATATGTCAGAACCTGTTTTTAACGCTAAGAGCGGAACGGTAATCGGTCCGGTTAAATCTGAAATGGGTTGGCATATCATGAAAATTACCGATATTAAAGCAGGTTCTAAAACAAATATGTCTCAAGCTAAAAATAAAATTGCGGAGACTCTGAAAAAAGACAGAGCTTATGATGCCGCTTATGATATTTCTGCAGAAATTGAAGATAAAATCGGAGCTGGAGCTTCTCTTAATGATATTTCTAAAGAAATGAACGTTGCTGTTTATGACGTTAAAGGCCTGACGGAAGACGGCAAAGCCAAATCATTGCCCAAAGCTCATGCTTCGCTTTTGAAAAGCAATGAATTTATCGACACGGCTTTTTCTTATAATGTTGATGAAGTCAGTCAGGTGGTTGAAAGTGATGATGGTTTTCTGGTGTTAAAAGTCAATAAAATCACTGAAGCTCACCCTAAAGAAATTGCAGATGTCAAAGGTGATATTGAAGCATTATGGGAAGTCAATGAACGTAATGCCATTGCTCAGGAAATCGTTAATGACGTTATGCATGATTTGGAAACTGGTGATTCTATCGACAGCATTGCTGCAAGAAACAAACTTCCGTTGCAGAAGACTGCCGCCCTCACCCGCAGCCAAAATTTTGAAGGTATTTCTCCGACCGTTATGCTGGAACTGTTTCAGGAAGCTCCCGGTACGCCGAAACTGATTAATAATGACGGCGTTCAGATTATAGCCGTGGCCAGTGACAGCAGTCGACAGGAAAAAGTTTCGGCAGAAGAAGCTGATGCTGCAGCCAAACGCGTTAAAATGGATTTGACAGCGGATTATGCCAACCAACTTATTGAAGATTTTGGTTCGGATTATGATGTACGCGTTAAATACCGTTTGTTGGGGTTAGCAGATTAATCCTTTACATCTCTTTGGGGTAAGGAAGCTCTTGAGCTTCCTTATTTTTTTGTGTTTTATTGACAAGAGATGAATTGATGATTATATTGCAGCATAACGAGATATGATTGTTCTTATTATTAACTTAAATAATATAATTATGATGAGATTAAACTTTTTAATTATCGCTGTAACAACAGCCATGATTTTCGGTTTGGTTTATGCTAACAGAAATTATATTCTCGGGGTAGCCTGGAAAATATTTTTCAAATATGTTTCTGATGAAAAACTTGAAAAAATTGTCCGCCAAGAATATGAATTTTACAACCGAAATCGCAGAGCTTATACCGAAGACGGCCTTTGCTGGCTCATTGATATGGCTTATCATTTATGCTCGGTATGGAAGATAAAAATTGCGGCGTTGCAAAAAACTTATTCTGCCGGTGCAACTGAAGATATCAAGCTATCCGTACAAAAACAGTCGCACATTTTATCTTATTGGCAAGATGCCTTGCAACAGCTCATGTATGAAGTAAACCGACGAAAATATTTTATGTCGTAAAAAGAAACCCGCTGTCATAAAGTCAGCGGGTTTTTGTTTAGAAGTTATAAAGGTCAGCACCTAAATCAGCGGCTTTCTGACACAAGGGATGATAATAGAAATACGTGCTAACTAACAGCAAAGCAACAACCGGTACGGCTACTTTTTCAAAAGGAAAGTGAGCATGACCGCCGTTACGAGCTTTCATCCATTGATAAAAAGCAGATGACCAAATCATAACCAGCGCACCGAGGATTGTGCTAAACAGGAACGGATCCAGATAAAAAATACCAATTACCTGTGCATTATAGTCCATTTGGCTGATATACATAAAACCAATCATGGCAACACTGAGAATAATCAACGTCCAGTCACGGCCTTTAAAGTTCCAACCTTTTTTATCAAACCACTTGATTGTCCAATAGCCAATGATGACTAACATGGCTCCGGCCCAAACGCCGACAACGCTGTCATCGACCCCTAACTGACGGGCAACTTCCAATGAAGCTCCCACAGCCACAGTACAGACTGCACAGGCAGGATTTGCCCATACGGGAGTCGTTAAGGCTAACATAAATAACAAACTTAAAGAAAATAACATTTCGTATCCTTTCTGTTCTCAATATGAGATATATTATTGTCCTTCATTAAGAAAAATCAAGATATATCTATTGGTTATCCTGTTTATCGTTTAAGCCTTTTAAGTATCTGCGTGCCATTTTCAGAGCATTCTCAAAAGTGGAAGCGGCTGAAATAGTATGATAATCAATTCCCTCTTCCAAAAACGCTTGATGAAGAACACGGCGCGGTTGCTTTTTGACGTTTGAGAAAATAATTTTGGTGTCCGTTTGGCGAATTTTTTTGATAAATTCAACAATAATATTGGCACCGGTGGCATCAACGACTGGTACATATCCCATACGCAAAATCAATACTTTCGGGGCATCATGAATATTTTTGAAAAATTGCGAAACTTGTGAAGCACCGCCAAAGAACAATGGGCCGGACAAGCGCAGCGACATAACACCTCTGCGGTGTAAAATTTCCGTCAAATCACGACCGCCGCCGATATCTTCCAAAACTTCTTCATCTGTTTCAATTTCAATCTCACGGCTCATGCGATGCATAAAGATAACACTGGCCATGATAAAGCCGACAGAGATAGATGTATTTAAGTCAACCAAAACCGTCAACAACAGTGTTACCAATAATGTCCAGCGGTCACCAAGAGGGCCGAGCATTAGTTTATACAGTTTTTCAATATTCATCATATTCCAACCGATGATGACCAGAACAACAGATAAGCAAGCCAGCGGAATATATTGGGCTGTCGGAGACAAGAGCAGCATAAACAACAGCAGAAAAATCGAGTGCATAATACCCGCCATAGGAGATGCGGCGTGTGCTTTATAGTTGGTTGCCGTACGCGCAATGGCTCCGGTGGCCGGAACGCCCATGAAAAACACACTGGCCAAATTGGCAACGCCCTCGCCGACCAATTCGGCGTTAGAGTTGTGGTTATCACCGCTCATACCATCGACAACGGTTGCGCTTAACAGAGATTCAACACCAGCCAGAAAAGCAATAGTCAGGCCGCTAGGCATTACTTTAAAGAATAAGTTCCAATCAAATTCCGGTAATTTCGGCATCGGCAAGAAATGCGGTATTCCGCCGAATTTATTACCGATAGTAGCGATATCCAAACCAAATAAGGCAACAATCACCGTTGCAGTCACAACGCTAATCAGGTAAGCTGGGAGTTTGGGCTTTTTGAGCTGAATATAGCAAATAATTCCAAAAGCAAGAACAGATATAAAAATAGAAGAGAAGCTGAATTTATCCATATTGTTCAAATATGTGCTCCATTTCGGCAAAAATTCTGCCGGCACGGATTCAATTTGTAATCCGAGCAAATCTTTTATCTGAGTAGAAATCAGCAAAATACCGATACCGGCAGTAAAACCGATAACAACAGGATAAGGAATATATTTAATATAAGTGCCAAGTTTCAGATATCCGGCAATAATCAGCACAATTCCGGCGATAATCATGGACATCGCCAGACCATCATACCCATATTGCTGCATAACGCTGAAAATGACGACGACAAAGGCTCCTGTCGGGCCGCCAATCTGATAACGACTTCCTCCCAGCAAGGCCACAAAAAAACCGGCCACAATCGCTGTATACAACCCTTGCGCAGGTGACACACCTGAAGCAATAGCCAAAGCCATTGCCAGCGGTATGGAAATAACTGCCACTGTTAAACCGGCAATACAGTCACGTTTAAATTTATCCATATTATAGCCCTTGCGCAATCTTTCAACCAATTTCGGAGTGAAATTGCGGGCATACCATTCACCAAATCCCTTTACCAATTCATACATCTTTCTGACTTTCAAAATTTTCTTTTTTGTTCAAATCTCTACGGGCTTTAGAACTACAACTTTTTTAATTTACGTCAAGAGGTTATGCACAGATTTTTTATTGATTTTCATGAAAATTTATTTATAGTGACGGCGGAGAAAAAATATGTCGGATTTAATTACAAAAGCTAAAGAAATTCATACCCTGGACAAAGAAGAATTAATTGTTTTGCTTCAGGATAGTGAAAAAGAGGAAGAACTCTTTGCCACAGCTGACTTTGTGCGTCAAAAATATGTCGGTAATGACATTCATCTCCGCGGATTGATAGAGTTTTCCAATATCTGCCGCAATAATTGCTGTTATTGCGGACTGCGTAAAAGCAACAGCCAAGTCAAACGCTATCGTATGGAACCGGAAGAACTGATTGAGACTGCTCGCAAAGCAGTAAATATTGGCTTTAAAACCATTGTCATGCAATCCGGTGAGGATTTATACTTTAACACAACAAGAATGTGTCGAATTATTGAAGAAATAAAGAAACTTGGCGTGGCTATCACATTAAGTATCGGCGAACGAACATTCGATGAATATAAAGCTTTTAGAGATGCCGGTGCTGACCGCTATCTGATGCGCATAGAAACAACGGATAAAGATTTATATCATAAACTCAATCCTAACATGAGTTGGCAAAATCGTTATGAATGTTTGTTGATGATAAAAGAACTCGGATATGAATTGGGTTCGGGAATTATGGTGGGACTGCCGGAGCAATCTATTGCCTCCATTGCTGATGATTTACTTTTTCTGCAAGATTTGAATGTTGATATGTCTGGCATCGGTCCGTTTATTCCTCATCCGAATACACCTTTAGCCAAAGAAGCCGGCGGAACATTATCTTTGGCTCTGCGTACAATGGCCATAATGCGACTGCTGCTTCCGGACATTAACATTCCAGCGACAACAGCCATGGAAAGTCTTCATCCACAAGGGAGAATTATGGCATTAAAAGCCGGAGCGAATGTGGTTATGCCTAATGTTACCGAAGGCGAATATCGTAAATTTTATGAACTTTATCCGGGAAAAATCTGTGTCAACGACACTCCTGCTCATTGTCGCAGCTGTATTGGGATGAAGATTATGAGTATCGGTCGCAGTATAAGTGAAGATGTCGGCAGCAGCAGGCACTTTACTCATCGACAAGGCTGTTGATCAGACAAGATTATTTTCAATACTTTAACAAATATGTTGCTTATTCTGGATGATTGTACTAATGGTAATTCGACTCATGAGGTGAAAAATGCGGGAATATCTGGAACAATTAAAACTTTATATCAGAGACATCGGCAAATTAGCTCTGCCTATTACCACGGCTTTCGTGGCAATGGGGTTAATGGGTATCATTGATACGATGATTGTCGGTAATTATGATACTGACCAATTAGCATATATCGGATTAGCCAATTCTATTTTTGTCGTGCTTTTTACTATTCCTATCGGTTTGCTACAAGGGGTTTTGATTAAATCATCACAAAAGTTCGGAGCCAGAAAATTTCAATCAACAGGCAAAATATATAATGAAGGCCGTAAGTATGCCCTTCTTCTCGGGGTTGTTTTCACACTGCTCGGGATTCAAGGAGAGACAATTCTCCGCCTGCTCGGTCAGGATGAAGACATGGTTCGGCACGGCGGTCGTGTTCTGCGGATTTTTGTACTTTCCATTCCGTTTATTTTAATGTATGTCAATGCCAATTTCTTTTTGCAGTCTATTCGCCGCCCCTATGTCGGAATGTATGGAATTATTGCAGCGAATGTATTGAATATCGCTATTAATCCGTTACTGGTTTATGGTAAATTCGGACTGCCTGAAATGGGTGCTGCCGGTTCGGCAACATCTACACTTATTGTGCGGATATTCTTGGCTGTTTACATTTTGGCTTATATCCGTCGGATGAAGAAAAATCCTAAATTAAATCAACGTTTTGGTTTGAGCCGCAGTTATCGCACTTGGTGGAACGACAGTCAACGTACCAGAAAAATAGGATACGGCATTGCAATTATGACGATTGCGGCCAATGGCTCTTTTTCTATTGTCAGCACCTTTGCCGGCTGGATGGGACAACATACGATGGCTACGTTTGTTATTATGATTAACGTTAGTTCACTCCTGTTTATGATTTGTTTTTCAATCTCTCAAGCGACATCTATTGTCGCGGCAAATGCCTATGGACGTAAAGACAGAAAAGGTATTTTAATGGCAACCAATGCCGGTTATGTTATTTCACTCAGTACAATTATCACATTGATTACTCTACTGTATAATTATCCGGTTCAGGTCTTTGGTATTTTTACCAATGATCAAAGTGTTATCAAAGTTATTCAAAGTTTGCTGCCTATTCTGCTTGCCGATTTGTTTATTGATGCCCTGCCCCTTAATATTAACGGTGCGCTCAATGGCAGAGGTGATGTTAAAATTCCCACGATTAATCAGGTTATTGCTTTTTTAGGTGTACGCGTTTCCGCCAGTTATTTCTTTGCTTTTACGTTAAATATGGGGTTAGAAGGACTGCCTATCGGTTTAGCTTGCGGCGGTTTATCATCCCTTATCCTTAACACTCTCCGTTTTGGCTACCTTGCCCGTCGAGACAGAAAAGAAGGTGTTCGCTAATTTTTATCTCAAAACCAACGTTCCCGACTTATACAGGGAATGATTTGCGGCAGTATTTTTCGCTGTTATTACATTTATAGAGAATAACATTAGAGAGGTATAAAGAATACCCCGAGAAACATTTCTCGGGGTATTGATTAACTTATTTTGCAATTAACTCTCTGACACGCTCTTTTAATTTTTCCAGCACATCTGATTTGGGAGTATATTTTTCTTCAAAAGGTTCAACCGTTGTCCAGCCCAGATCTTCATATACTTCCTGAATCTTTTTAACGACGCCTGCTTTCCAGCCGTATGAGCCAAAACACATTGCGGTTTTGTTTTTCGGAGCCAAGCCATGCATATAAGTTACAAAACCGGCGACTCTCGGAAATAGTTGATTATTCAGTGTCGGGTTACCGATAACTACATATTTGGCATCCAGAAAATCAACCATAACTTCAGAAACATTTTTAACGGCTAAACAGTGTTTGCTAACCGGTATGCCCGCATCCTGAAAAACACTCATTGCTGCTTCAGCCATAGCGGCAGTCGCCCCCCACATTGTATCATAGACGATAACGGCTTTACCTTCATTTTGGCCGCTTGCCCATTTGCAATAAGCGTTCAAAATGGCACTGACTTCATCTTTGCCAGACCAGATACAACCGTGAGACGGTGCAATCATTTCAATATCCAGCCCCAAACTATCAGCCGTATTCAGAGCTTTTTCCGCCTGCATTCCGTAAGGGAATAAAATATTGGCATAATAGCTTTTAGCTTCCTGCATAACACAATCAAACGGTGCTTCTTTAACAAACAGAGCATCAGTCGCATAGTGTTGGCCAAAACCATCATTAGAGAGAAGCAATTTATCTTCAGCCACATAAGTCATCATCGAATCCGGCCAGTGCAACATCGGGGTCGTCATAAAAGACAATGTGCGTTTACCGATGTTTAAGCTGTCACCGGTTTTAATTATTTGATAATTCCATCCTGTCGTATCAAAATGAGCTTCCAGGGCCATTTTTCCGGCGGCATTCGTTACAATAACAGCCTGAGGCGCGCGTTTCATAATTTCGGGAATATTGCCGGAGTGGTCCATTTCAACGTGATTGACCACAATATAATCAATTTTACTAAAATCTGTCAGGCTTTGAATGCGGGCAATGTTTTCATGTGATAAATAATGTTTGACACCATCAACTAACGTAATTTTTTCATCCATAATCAGATATGAATTATAAGTTGACCCGTTAGGTGTGCTATAACCATGGAATTCTTTCAGGTTCCAATCCTTAACACCTACCCAGTAAATATCTTTTTTTATTTCGACAGCATTCATTTTTATCTCCTTTAGATTTAAAGTTACTGATAATTTGTTTTATAAATAGTTCTTAAAACCTCTATTGACAATCATAAAATATCAGCTATAAACAAAAACAATAATCATTATTAGTTTTAATAAAATAAGATGAAATATTCCAAGCAACGTGAACATATCTTAAATGTTTTAAGAGAGAATGCCATTCATCCGACCGCTGATGAAGTTTGCGCCCTTGCCCGCAAGGATATGCCGGCACTTAGTTTGGCTACAGTTTATCGTAATCTTAATCTGTTGGCAGAAAATGGGGTTATTCGCAGAATTGACGGCTTAGACGGTTCAGTCCGTTTTGATCACAATCTGTGTAAGCATTATCATTTTATTTGCACTAAATGCAATAAAGTTTATGATGTCCCTCAAGACATCGCTCCTGATTTGGCAGATAAAGTTCTAAACCAAACGGGATTATTGGTGGAAAGTGCGGATATTTCCCTTAAGGGAATTTGTCCGAACTGTCAGAAACATAACTAACTTTTTCATTAAAGGAGACTATGACTATGGAACTTAAAGGTTCAAAAACAGAACAAAATCTGAAAGACGCCTTTGCCGGCGAATCTCAAGCCCGCAATAAATATACTTATTATGCTTCCCAAGCAAAAAAAGAAGGTTATAACTATATTGCCGCCAAATTTGAGGAAACTGCAAATAACGAAAAAGAGCATGCCAAATTATGGTTCAAGTTGTTGCATGACGGTCAGGTTCCCGATACCATTACCAATCTGAAAGATGCTGCTGCCGGTGAAAACTTCGAATGGACAGATATGTATGATCGGATGGCCAAGGAAGCCAGAGAAGAAGGTTTTACCAAAATCGCTTTCTTGTTTGAACAGGTTGGAAAAATTGAAAAAGGTCATGAAGAAAGATACAATGCATTGCTGAATTCTTTAGTCGAAGGCAAAATTTTTGAACGTCCGACCAAAGTTGTTTGGGAATGCGCTAACTGCGGTCATCGTATCGAAAACCCGAAAGCTCCGGAAAAATGCCCGGTTTGTGATCATCCGCAGGCTTATTTCTTTGAACTCAAAGAACAATTTTAGTGGAAATATCACCCAAAGAAAACCGTTCAGATGTTGAGTCTGAACGGTTTCTTTATACTAAAAAAGCTCCGCAATTGCGGAGCTTTTCTGGTAAAATGGTCTGATTACTCGGAAACTTTTAATTCACCGGCAACAGTTTTGCCTCTTTCATTCATCAATTCGTAGCTGATTTTAGCGCCTTCGTTGAGGGTTCTCATTCCGGCTTTCTGAACTGCAGAGATATGCACGAAGATATCTTGTCCGCCTTCATCCGGAGTGATGAAACCATAACCTTTTTTGTTGTTAAACCATTTTACTGTTCCTGTTGCCATTATCTTAATCCTTTTTACAAACAGGTTAATACATTCATTACAACATATAATTGCCGTAACGAGTTTATCCTAATCTAACCATTTTAATATGCAAGCGAATTCTGCATCCAAAACCAAATATTTACTCACCTTGTAATTCACCAATTCGTTATTATAATTTTCTTGTCTTGTATCGCTTAAGCAAAGAAAGGAAAAGAATATGAAAAAATTACTTTATACTGCAGCTTTCGCGCTGCCACTGGCTATTGCTGCCGGCAATTCCGATGCTTTTTGGCACCGTGACGTTCAAAATGATGCAACAGCTCCGGCTGCCGCCGAACAAAACATGGATAAAGCAGCTCAAAAAATGAGCAAGAAAGAATTGAAAAAAGAAATGAAGCATGAAAAACATCATGGTAAGCATGAAAAAGACTATAGCAAACATGATGAAAAAGCCATGAAAAAAATGATGAAACATAATCCGGAGCGTTGGTTAGCTGAGGAAACAGCTGAAATCAATGAAGATTATAACAAAGCCGTTTACAAAATCGGTCAAACCAATTTGCCGGAAGATGCTAAAGATTTGCTTCTCTCTCAGGCTAAAGCCAATAAAGAACTGGCTCTGAAACAAGCAAAAGAAAAAAGTGAGCAGATGACTGAAAATATGGAAGCGAGGGAAAAATTTCGCGACCAGTTTCAACAAGAAAAAAGAAACCGCAAAGCCATCCGCGAAGTTGAGGACATTTTATAAAAAACCATCTCAAGCCAACAATTATCGTTTGCTGGCTTAATACCTCTTGTCCCGTCTAAAAAAGTCTGGTAACATCTACCAGACTTTTTTGTGAGGTTAAAATGGTTGAACACATGGAAATTGATAAAACGCATTTATTAAAAATTTTGCGGGAAAGTGAAGAACCCGAATTTTATAAGTGTGTCTTTACCTCTCCTACTCTACGCTCAATGCCCTTTGAAAACGCTGTGTTTGACGACTGCAAAATGTCAAACATTGATTTTGCTTATTCTGATTTTAACAGTGCTGTTTTTAGAAACTGCGATCTCAATAACTGCAGCTTTAACGGCTGTAAAATTTTTGATGCCAAATTTGATAATTGCAAACTCTCCGGCAGTGATTTTTCAGACACCAGCAATCTTAATTGTGAATTTAAACATTGCCAGTTATCTTATTGTTTTATGCCTGCTTTTAATTTTAAGAAATCGACACTGATTGAATTAAATTTTAACGGGGCAGAGCTCAATGATTGTGATTTTAGAGATACGGTTTGGGAAAACTGCAGCATGAGAGAAGCGGTCATCCGCCAATGCCGTTTCAAAGGCGCAGATTTACGAGGCTGCGACCTTGGCGGACTGACTTTTTCCGAAGCTGCCAATCTTAAAGGTTCATATATTTCCAAATCACAAGCCAGTGATATTCTCGGCGCGTTGGCCATCACTGTTCTTTAACATAAGTTTTTTAGAATAAGTTCTTGGCAAATCAGAAAAAAATGATTATAGTGGCTGGCGTGCTTTCCGCATTGGGGCGGCGAGCCTTTAATTATGTCATATTAAAAAAGGAATAAACTTATGGGACTAAAAAACACAAGAGCCGGAAATTATCCGGAGTGGTATCAAAACGTTGTCAGTGAAGCCGACATGGCCGAGAACTCATCTTCTCCGGGCTGTATGGTCATCAAACCGTGGGGATACGGCATTTGGGAACGCATTCGCGACGTTTTTGATGAAAAAATCAAAGAAACCGAACATGAAAATTGCTATTTCCCGATGTTTATTCCGTTATCTTTCTTTCAGAAAGAAGCCGAACACGTTGATGGTTTTGCCAAGGAAATGGCTGTGGTTACCCACTCCCGCCTCTCAATGAAGGACGGAAAATTAACGCCGGATTCAAAACTGGAAGAACCGTTAATCGTTCGTCCGACCTCTGAAGCGATTATTGCCGACTCTTTCTCCAAGTGGGTTAAGTCTTATCGCGACTTGCCGGTTCTGGTTAATCAATGGGCCAATGTCGTCCGTTGGGAAATGCGCCCTCGCCTGTTTTTGAGAACTCGTGAATTTCTCTGGCAGGAAGGACATACAGCGCATTCTAACGCAGCAGAAGCAGAAGAAGAAACCAAGAGAATGCTGGAAGCTTATCAGGATCTGTGCGAAAACACATTGGCAATGCCGGTTTTGGTGGGGCGCAAACCTGAGCATGAAAAATTCCCGGGTGCGGTTGACACTTACTGTGTTGAAGCAATGATGCAGGATGGTAAAGCTTTGCAGGCAGGAACCTCTCACTTTCTGGGACAAAACTTTGCAAAGTCAGCCAATATCTCATTCATTAACAATCAAGGCCAGTCTGAATATGCTTATACGACTTCCTGGGGGGTTTCCACCCGCTTAATCGGAGGTGTCATTATGACGCACGCAGATGACGACGGCATGGTCGTTCCGCCGAAAATTGCCCCTTATCAAGTGGTTATTGTTCCTGTCATCAAAAAGCAGGAAGACAGCGATGCCGTTATGAATTACATCAACAAACTGGCTGCAGATTTGAAAAAACAAGCACCGTTTGCCGAAAAAATCCGCATCAAAATTGATCGTCGGGACAAGGCTTCTGTTGACAAATTTTGGGAATGGACACGCAAAGGTGCTCCCGTTATTTGCGAAATCGGGATGCGTGATGTTGACGGTGGCAAAGTTATGGTTAAAGAAAGAACAAAACTCGGTTCTCCCGAAGGTAAACAAATTGTCGGTTTTGATGAATTTGTTTCGACCATTGCCTCTCGTTTGGAAAATATGCAGAAAGATATTTTCACTAAAGCTAAAAATCGTTTGGAACAAAATATTCGTACAGATATTACCTCTCCTGACGTGTTCAAAAAATATTTTTCAGAATCAAATGTTTGGATTGAAGACGATAAGGCCGGGAAAGTGGCTTTCGTTCGCGGTAAATGGTGCGGAGATCCGGAATCTGAAGCTATTTTGAAAGATATGAAAATTACCATTCGTTGCATACCGTTTGATCAATCCGGAACAGAGGGTGTTTGTTTACTGACCGGAAAACCGGCAACAATGGACGTTATTTACGCTCGTTCTTATTAGGAGAATATATATGAAAAAAATTATTTTAGTTCTAACCATGATTTTAGCTGCCGGTCCGGTTATGGCTCAAAATGCCGATCCGTCTTTGCTTATTCGTGAACAGTTTTCTCAAATAGATGCTAATGGAGATGGCGAGATTTCACAGGCTGAATTTCTGGCTTATAAGCAGGAAGAAACTAAGAAAATAACAGCTAAGATTTTTGAAAAGCTGGATACGGATAAAAGTGGCGGCATTTCGGAAGCTGAATATGCTCAAACTGTCAATACCATACTCAGCCAATTGAAAAGACTTTCGGCCGGATTAGCGCAGGAAAGATAAAACCAATAAAAAACCGGGCTTAACGCCCGGTTTTTTCAACAACAACAGCTTCATTTGGATTGAGCGTATAGGTTTGATAGCGAATATAGTCCCCTGTTCGGAATCTTTCACCATGGGAACGATAATCTTTGATATAAATCAAATCTCCGTTTTCCAGCTCCAAAAACTGAGTGTCAAATTGTGTTATTACAGGAAGCCCCACAATCAGAAATGTTGTAAATCGGCAACGCATTGTAAAATTGTCAACGATTTTACCATATTTATTTCCGCTTAAAATCAGTCCGCGACTTTGCTCTGATGGGGTTGGTTCAGAACTCCTCCCCTTGCTGTCCATAGTGATTTGATAAATTTCATCCGGACAAGCTTTGTAAGTTTGATATTCCTTAACCGTCAAACCGTTTCCGACTGTACCGTTAATACGAATATTCTGGGCATATTTGTGAACGCCGCCGCTAAACGTAAATACCGTACATCTAAACGGAATAAAGGTGTCTGAAACAAAAATTACATTAGGGTAAACCTTTTCAATTTTGGTTTTGCCATGCGTGTTAAGCAAAAGCGTTTCAGCCCAGTTGTCTTCCTTTTCTTCTGAACACGATGTGCAAAGCCCGGTCAGGCAAAGCACCAATAACTTAATAATAAAATCTTTCATAAATAGTGAGTTTAATAATAAATGATGCGATGTAAAAATAACATTTTTTGACTAAACATACAATAAATTTATTTTAAATGACCTTATATTAGCCCAAAATAAATTGAGGTCCTATGTGTGATTGAAAATGCAAAATATATATAAAGAAAACAGGCTTTGATTCAGTTATATTGTGAGGCGTTTTCTGCGTTGCAAATTATTAAAATATTACAAAAAGAGAACCGAGCATTTACTCGGTTTCTTTTATTCTGCGGCGAGAGCCAATCGGTTATCCAGCAAGCGGGCTGCATCACGACCGGAGGCTAAAGCTTCAACAATGGTCGAACCGCCATGTTTACAATCTCCGGCATAAATAATCCGATTGTCATTAATTTTAGCATCTGCACGACTACCAATAGCTGTTATAATCAAATCAAATCCTGACAATTCAATAACGGCTCCGGGCAGAGGATGCAGCTCCCCATTAAGCATATGATTACGACGGACACACAAAGAAAGACCGCCCTCGCCTTTTTCAATTTTTTCAGGACTGCTGAGCGCGGAAATGTTAATTTCATGCTTTAATAATTCAAGGTATTCCTGCTGAGAAATACGCATATCCGATAAACGACGACGGACAAACATCTCCACATGAGAAGCTCCGTTTTCTGCAGCAGTCAAAGCACAATCGGCAGCAACGTTTCCGCCTCCAATAATTGCCACCTTTCCTGAAGTGGCATAGTTTTCAGGCTGACGCAAATAGTCCATGTAGGATAAGCTATATTCTTCTCCGGAAATTTTCAGATCCACAACATTGGGTTCTCCAGTTGCAACAATGACCCCATCAAACCCCTGATTAAAGAGGTCTGTCGGATTATCTATTTTAGTTGTCAGATGCAACGAAATATAATCGTGGTTAAAAATAAATGACCAGTCTTTTTCAATAACCTCATATGGTAAGCGCGCATCAGGTATCATATTCAAAGCACCGCCAATTTTATCAGATGCCTCATAAATATCAATTTTATACCCTTGCTGCCCCAATTCTGCAGCAGCAGACATTCCTGCCGGTCCGGCTCCAATAACGGCGATTCTACGTCCATTAGGCGTGATTAAGAAATTATCATTTTTCCGGTGACGATAGTTTTCAAGTATTGTTGCTTGCACCTTCGGAATATTCACCGAAAAATCAATATGGCTGCGGGTGCACGCTTTCATACAGAATTTATCCGGGCAAATCAGACCACAAGTCTGTCCCATAGGGTTATTACGGGAGATGGTTTCCACTGCCTGTTCAAAATGACCACTTTTAGCTTGGGCAATAAATTCCTGCGGACTGCAATTTACCGGACAAGCACTCATGCACGGCTTGGACGGACAATTTAGGCAACGATTCAATTCCGCTTTAAGCTGAATTTTGCTTAAATATAAATTCTTGGCTTTAACCATAACATATTCCCGAAAAAACTTTTTTAACAGTATAAGCTTTTTATGGGGGACAGAGTCAAGTTATTTTTTATTTTTACGGCAATAACTTATTTTATTCGATTGATTAAATCGGCAACTTACATCTTTTGATTACTAGAAGTAAGTTGAGCTAAAATTTGCAACGATTACGATTATATCTTCTTTCAAATACAACAAACGGAGGCCGACATGAGAAGCAAACCCAGAAAGCCGTATAGTTATGGTATTCGCACCGAAAACAAACCTCTGTTGTCTTTCTCTGACAGAAATGAACTTACATCCCCTCTAAAACGCGGCAATACCTCAATTATATAATATATAAAATTATCCTATTTACATACTGAAAGTAAGCCATAAAATGGATTTGTTATCAGTAACTTAAAACAGGAAAATTTGATATGCACAATAAAATTAGTACATATAAGAGTCCTTTTTTAGGTCTCAAGATAGAACGTAAACCCAATATTCAAACCCCGTTTTTTCCGACCAGCAAATCAATTAAAAACCGAAACATTGTATTCCATCAATAAAAATTATTTTTGACAAAAAATATAATATATGCTATAAAATATATATTATGAATTGATGAGAAAGGAAAAAGCATGTTTGACGAAAATAAATTATATAGTACGGATATTTACGGAAAGCAATATATGCACCCCCACGCCGTAGTTGACTATACATCGACATGTCCTGTAACAGAATTTGCAGATGTTTTTAAATTTATTGATAGAGAATATAAGTGTAAAGCTGATTCTTTTATTGATAGCCAAATGACTGTAGCTGCAATGCAGATGTATTCGCGCAGCAACAATCCTGAAATAAAAAAGCACTGTTTACAACTATATGGCAGGATATTAAGTACCCATGAGAAAATAAACAAAGAAAAAAGTTTAAAACATCAACAGAATGCTTCAAAGCTACGTTTTTATAGCACTGAGGCACTTCCGGGATATTTCTTAAATACATGTAAAGTGGTACCCCAATCGACGATAGATGTATTTAAAAATATGTTCAAGAATAGAATAATGAACAGATATGCAGAACTAGCTACTCAACCTGAAGAACTAAAGATGTTTCGAGAGGCGTTTGAAAAAGAAGAATATACGACTGAATTTTTACCACCCAAGAGTCCTGTTAATCAGCAAAATATGGAAATCCCGACTATCTTCAAAGAAGAACTTGATTGTCCTTTTTCCTTATCCTCGGACGATAAAAATTCTAAATTTATATTACCAGAGCTGAAAGAAACCGTGAGCACACGCTGGAAAATATCCTCCAAAGATCCAAATGTTTTGGAAGCTGAAGGATACGATATAAATGGCAAATGTACTTTTAACTTGGGCATAAATACACAAACAACGAAATATATTTATAAGGGAAGTAATAAAGTTTGGAGTGACCACAACAATTTGAAGTATTCCTCATTACCGGATAAATCTATTTCATGCTTAAAACATAATTTAATGCTGGCGAAAACTAAAGCATTGACTCGGGACAACTTGAAAAAAGGCATACAATTTAAAGAGGATTACGGCAAAACAATTCGCGTAAGCAGACCCGGAGCACACTTTTCGCAAATCAAAATAAACGATGCTCAGGGAAACACTACTGCCTGGTTCCTTGTTGATACGCGCACGGGAGAATATCGGGCAAAAGACCTAGTTACAGGTAAAAAGTACTCCAACAGTGTAAAAGATATAGATAATCGAGACGGTGAACTTCCTAAGGAAATTTTGTTAAAGATGCAACAGCGCGTAAAAAAAGCAAGCAATATTGCCCAAAGCATGATATACAATTCCGGATATCTGAATTCGGGCACACAGCGGTAATAGATATCCCCCTGTTTACAGGGGGATAATCAGCTACAAATCTTGCAGTTTGACCACACTCATTGATGTGGAGCGGTGTCTATAAATCTTAATGTTTGGAGAACCGCCTTATTTTCAATACGGACGACCTGTTGCATCTAATTTTGGTGTTTTAGAATACTTCTTATCAAAATAACTTTTAACTTTTTTCTGTGTTATATCATCA
>CANDEX010000003.1 GCA_947383875.1 uncultured Azospirillum sp.
GCTCAAATGCCCTTTTGATAAATCTAAATTGTTTTGCACTAAAAAATCGGAGGTTACCAACTTGATAGTGCCTAATTATAAAGAAGGTAAAGTTTTATCGGCTCAAGGGACTTCTTATACTGTTGGTTCAGGAAACTTAGCCTCTTACTCTTGCGGATGGGTTCTATTTGAAAATTATAATACCAGCAGTCAAAATAATAACGGTCAATCAAAATGGTATATAAACGATAAGCTTATAGGACGACAAACATCCGGAACTGTTGGCAGGTACACAGATTATAACACTGCAATATATTTTGTTACAAAAAATGATACTTTCAAAAATGATGGTAAGGCAGGAGATAACCTTTTAACTTTCTTTCCATGCAAAGGCTACTGACACACCACAAAAAAAAGGGAAGTGATTTCAACAATCAACTCCCTTTTTTTCATTTAAGTGTTTAAACTTTTAATCATTTTCACAACCGGATTTCCATTTTGTTCCGTGACCGTCATGTTAGAATGGCTTTCACCAACATTCATTTCCCGATATCTGAGTTTTGCCGTTTTGTAGGCTCTTCCTGAAATGATTTCTCGTACGAAATACATTTTGCCGACATTGCAGACCAGACAAAAATGAATAACTTTCTTACAGCCGGTAAAGACAGAACATAACATAGGAAAAGAAATAAATAATTTTTTTTCATCAGGAAAGGCGCGTCTCATCATTTGCAGACCGTCTTCCATTGTAATCATTTGTGCCATAATAACAGAAATTTTAGTTAGATATAATAATATAAATATTTTGCCAAGCTAAGCTATGTCGGAAGACATGTCAATAAAATTATCATCACCAGCCTTTATATTCTTTAATTGATAGCTAAATAGTTGAGGTCGTTTTATATTTTCAGTACAACAAGGAAACAGCAGATGAAATCTCACCGTTATATTTCGTTGGTTTCGGGACTGGCTTTAGGTTTTGGCCTCTTGTCCGCACCGGTATCGGCACAGACTACCGCCTCTGACAACAATCAGCAATCACTACAAAATGATGTCAACAAAGCTAAAAGCGCGAAAGAAAGAATCGCCACCAACCAAGCAAGACGTAACAGTACATTCAGTGACTTCGGCCAGGCTTATACAGACTTTAAAAACAAACTGAATAAAAATTATGGGCTGGATTATTCTGTTGATATTTCTTATATGGGGCAGCGAGCAGCACCTAACGGCAAAAAAAATTCCATGCAGACTTATATTTATCCGTCTGTTACATGGACAACATTTAATAATGAATACGGCACAGGTACATTAAACGCAGCCTATACAATGATACGTTACGGCGGAAAGAACGGCTCTTGGCTGGGAAATCGTATCGGTGTTCAGACAGATATAAATGACTATACATCCGCGCAAAATTCTTTTGATGAATTATATTACAGTTATCAGCTGGGCGGTGATTGGAACTGGCTTACTCTTGGTCTCGGTCAATTCCCGTTATATAATTTTGACGGTTCTCCCTATGCCGCGAACCAGCAGGTAAACTTTGTCAACTATGCTTTATCTCAGAATGCGACGGCATCTTATCCGACAGCCGGTGTAGGTATGTATGCCCAAATTACGCCAAACGAAGACTGGAGCTTTACTTTCGGCGGACAAGATGCTTCGGATCCGGATGCCACCAGTGTGCAATTAAATCATTTTAGCGATGAGCATTACACGACTTTTGCATCCGTATCTTACACTCCGACAATTAAAGGCCTTGGTGAAGGACAATACTCGGTTATGGTTTATAATGTTCCCGGTGTAAAACTCCAACCGGAGACAACAAACGGATGGTCTCTCAACCTCAGCCAGAATATCGGCGATAAACTGGCTGTTTTCAGCCGGATTAACGGCGTTTCGGGGCATACAGAAACAATCAAACGCTCATATGTTTTGGGTGCTGTTTACAATAACCCGCTGGATCGTAACCCCTTAGATCAAATCGGGTTGGCTTTTGCTTATAACCAAATTAATGAAAAAGCCGTCGGCTCAAAACTCAATCATGAAAGCGAAAAAATAATTGAGGGATACTGGGCTTGGGGTGTTTCAAAATGGATGACTCTGACTCCGGATATTCAATTCTATATCGATCCGGCATCTAATTCAAAATCTGATTATGCCACAGTGTTTACGCTACGTTCTACTTTCTTTTTCTAAACATCGGCGGGCGGCTTGACACGGCTTGAGCCGCCTCTACCATTGTTATATACAGCAACGTAAATTTAACTTTACTTTTAACAGTCTTTGATTGTAAATAATGTATTAACTAAACATTAATATTTATGCTGAAATCTAATGAATAAAAATTTTAAAATCACTATTTTAGCCTTGCTTACAATTATTTGCGCAGCCTGCAAAAATAATCCGTCGCCGGCCCCCGTCCCTCCTCAAATCGTTCCTGCTGTTGAAGTTAAACGCCCTGATGCTCCCAAGCATGTGTTGGGTATTATCGGGGCTGTCGAACCGGTTTATGTTCTGCCGATGAAATCTCCTTTTCTGGCCAGAATTGATACCGGTGCGGAAAACTCCTCTTTAGATGTTCAAAATTTACGCTATTTTGAACGTGACGGTGAAAAATGGGTCAGCTTTGAACTCGTAAACGATCAAAATGGCGAAAAACACCTTTTTGAAAAGAAAATTTTACGCTTTGTGACAATTAAACGCATCAATGAAAGCGAAAAACGCGCATCCGTTTTGATGGATATTAAATTCGGCGGACAAATTATTAAAGAAAAATTTTCTTTAGCTGACAGAGAAAAATTTGAATATCAGATACTTATCGGGCGCAACATCCTTACCGGACGCGCTATTGTTGATACGTCACTCTCCAACACACTTCATTAAAAGAGACTTAATTCCATGCTTAAAAAGTTTGTTTCCTTGCGCAAAATTCTCACTTTGGGACTGGTGTTATCTGTGATTTTTGCCGCTTTCAGTATTTATTACAAAACGACTTATTGGGGTTTCAAATTCATGCCCAAACAAACCGCTAAAGTGTGGACGATAGAAGCTCACGTCTCTTTCGCACCAAACGGAGATCCCATTAAAGTTTCTGTTGCGACTCCGACTATCAGTGATGATTTCAAAATCCTTGATGAAGATATTGTTGCTCCCAATTATACCGTAAAAAAGCTTTCTCAGCAAAATCGAATTATTTTGACTTCTGACAGTATGGAACAGGAACAAAATATTTATTACAGAGTTTTATTGTTTGATAATGAAGATGCGAAAGGTAAAACACCTGCTCCGGCACCGTCTCAGCCGGAAAAACCCATTTTAGACGAACAAATGACGGCTACCGCGGAAAAGCTTTTGCAACAAGCAGATGCAATGCCGGGTGATGAGGTTCAAAAAATTATTCGATTGTTAAACCAAACGCCGCCGGATTCAACCGTTGTTGCCTTTTTGCCATTAAAGAAAACCCCTAAAGATATCAGCGATGCTATTCGCACACTGCTTGATTTGAAAGGCATTCCCAACCGTACGGCCCGCGGCATTAAACTTGAAGAAGACAAAAAATCATTCAGTGCTGACTTGATGCTTGAAGCATATATTGACGGCGTATGGAAACTCTACAATATTGAAACAGGTAAAAAAGGAAAACCTGAAAACTTTGTTTTATTCCAGCGCGGCGGCGAATCACTGATTGACGTTGAAGGCGGAAATGATTCTACCGTTAAATTTTCGGTAATGAAATCTATTACCTCTACCCTTAATCTGGCCGGAAAAAGAGCTAAGCTGGCCAAACAGGAAACATTATTTGACTACTCGGTATTTAATCTGCCCTTGAATGAGCAAAATACCATCAAATGGCTGACTATTTTTCCTCTGGCTATTCTAGTTATCGTCCTCATTCGCAACGTGGTCGGAATTGTGACAATGGGAACATTTACGCCAATGTTGATTTCTTTGGCTTTAGTAAAGACAGGTTTGATTCCGGGCTTAGTCTGCTTCTCCATTATTTTATCAGTGGGGCTGGTGTTGCGCGCCGTATTATCCCGCCTGAATTTACTTTTAGTTCCGCGAATTTCCGCTGTGGTTATCTTTGTTATTTTGATGATGCAGTCCATGACTATCTTAGGCTACAGATTCAGTGTCGACATTGGTTTATCTGCGGTATTCTTCCCAATTATCATTATGGCATGGATTATCGAACGTGCTTCCATCACTTGGGAAGAAGAAGGTCCCAGTAATGCTTGTCGAGAAGTTTTTTACAGCGTTATTGCGGCGATTATCGTTTATGACATTATTAACAATGAAGTTATCCGCCATATAATGTTTGTCTTCAATGAGCTGAATCTGGTTATTCTGTTTATCGTTATGTTGCTCGGTACATATACCGGCTATCGATTGACAGAACTGAAACGTTTTGCTCCTCTGGTGAAGGACAGATAACAATGTTTGCCAAGCTGTTTGACAGATTTGCCAGTCCGAAGCGTTTGCGTGAAGCCGGTATTCTCGGTATGAATAAGCGTAACTACAGTGTTATTGCCCAATATAATCGGCGGCGGCTTTATCCTTTAGTGGATGATAAGGTTCAAACCAAAATGCTGGCCAATAAAATCGGAATTAATACTCCGGGACTTATTGGTGTTATTGAATATCAGCATGAAGTTAAAAACATTTTGGACATTGTCAAAAATTATAAAGAGTTTGTGGTTAAGCCGGCACACGGCAGCGGCGGCAAAGGTGTTTTGGTCATCAAAGACTACAGTGAAGATGCTTTCACCACCCCGTCCGGCAAACAGATTACCTATAATGAGCTTTACCAACATATCTCCAATGTATTAAGCGGTTTATACAGTTTGGGCGGAAAATACGACGTCGCGGTTATAGAAGAGCTGGTACATTTCAGTGACATATTCAATAACTACAGCTATCAGGGTATCCCTGATGTTCGGGTTATTGTTTATAAAGGTTATCCCGCAATGGCGATGATGCGTCTGGCTACAGCCGAATCAGACGGCAGGGCAAACCTGCATCAAGGTGCTGTCGGTGTTGGTCTGGATATCAGCAGCGGTAAGGCTATAAATGCTGTTATGCATAATATTCCGATTACCCATCACCCAGACACCGGCGTAGATTTAATGAAGCTTGAAGTTCCGCTGTGGAAAGAGCATTTAGAAATCGCCACCAAAGCCTATGACATGACTAAACTTGGTTATTTGGGAGCGGATATTGTATTGGATAAGTTTCGCGGTCCGATGATGTTGGAATTAAATGCGCGGCCGGGGCTGGCTATTCAAATCGCCAATCGAAGAGGCTTGGCTAAGGTCTTGAAGAATATTGACAAGAATTATCCGCAAGGATTAAGCGCGGCGGAGCGGCTTGACTTTGTTTTGAAAAACAACTAAATATTCAGTAGAATAAAACAAAGGAGATTATCATGGCTAAAGAAGAAAAATCGGCCTCCGGCGAGGCGAAATTGCTCAAAAGCAACACGAAAAAACTTGGCAAGAGCGCAACGAAACCCTTGGCTAAATCAGATGTTAAGCAATTGGATATGAGCAAGTCCCGCGCAAAGAAAATTAAGCATTCTTATCAGGTGAAAGATGCCGAAAATTCTTTATTGCTGAAATTAAAAGACGGCGAAGTCGTGATTGAAATGAATCCGGAAATTGCACCTAACCATGTTGCACGGATTAAAGAGTTGGTTCGTTCCGGTTTTTATAACGGATTAAAATTTCACCGTGTCATTGACGGTTTTATGGCTCAAACCGGCTGTCCCTATGGTACAGGCACCGGAGGCAGCGGCAAAAAACTGAAAGCGGAATTCAACCGCACCCCGCACAAACGCGGCACAGTTTCCATGGCACGCTCTATGATGCCGGATTCTGCCGACAGTCAATTTTTTATTTGCTTTGCTGATTGTCCTTGGTTAGATGGACAATACACCGTTTGGGGTGAAGTCACTGCCGGTATGGAATATGTTGACATGATAAAGAAAGGTGCCGGAGCCAATGGTGCTGTCAGTAATCCGGACGAAATTATCAGTCTGGAAGTTATTGCTGATATCGGCTAATGATTTTTATTTTACCAGCCCGGAGTTTCCGGGCTTTTTTATTAAATTTCCTCTGTAAACTATGATATTGAGGCTGAGAACCTTTGGTTTGACCTCTTTTTTTCGGAAGCTGTGTCTAATGAGCCTCCGTTAAATCGGTGAACTATAAGGCATATAATAGAAAAGGCCTTGGAATATTCCAAGGCCTTGGCTCTATTTCATTTTATCCTTTAGCAAAGGACGTCCTTCCTTCAACGCCCGTTTTTTAATTTTGCGGCGGACGACATTTTCTTCATCAAAGGTTTCGCCTATAATAGCAAACATCATCGGAACAAACAACGTCGCGACAAAGGTTGACATTAACATACCACCGATTAACCCTGTGCCGATAGCATGACGGCTGGCCGCACCGGCACCGGTACTGATTGCCAATGGCACAACACCTAAGGTGAAAGCCAGAGAAGTCATCACAATCGGACGGAAGCGGAGTTTTGCCGCTTCTATCGCAGCATTGACATAAGTCATTCCGGCCTGTACCTGCATAACCGCAAATTCCACAATCAAAATAGCGTTTTTGGCTGCCAGACCAATTAAAGTGACCAAGCCAACTTGGAAGTATAAGTCATTTTGCGTTCCTCGCAGCAAGGTTGCCAATAGAGCACCGCTCACCGCAAAAGGAACTGATAAAATAACAACCATCGGCAATGACCATTTTTCATATTGGGCAGACAAAATCAGGAAAACCATGATAATACCAAAGATAAAGGCTTGACTGGAAGCACTGCCGGTTTGTTTTTCCTGAAAAGCAGAGCCTATCCAAGATAAGCTATAGTCTTTATCCAAGACTTCATCGGCAATTTTATCCATCGCCTCAATGGCCTGTCCGGATGAATAACCCGGCGCAGGATCGCCCATAATCAAGGCTGCGGGGAAAATATTCAGACGGTTAATTAATTCCGGTCCTGTGACACGCTTCACATTAATCAATGTCGACAAAGGTACCAACTGACCATCATTTGATTTAACATATACATAACGCAAGTCATCAGGCGTGCGACGGAATTTGGCTTCCGACTGTACGGTTACCCGGAAATTACGTCCCTGATAGGTAAAGTCATTGACATAAACATTACCAAAGGTTGATTGCATCACCGTATAAATAGCATCAATCGGGACATTCAACACTCTGGCTTTTTCTCTGTCTAAATCAATTTGATATTGCGGAGTTGATACAGAGAAGGTTGTACGGACATTACTTAATGCCGGATTTTTATTCGCCGCATCCACAAATTTTTGAGTTTCAGCCATTAACTCTTGTGATGTATGCCCTGCCCTGTTTTGAATGTAGGCCTCAAAACCGCCGGTCGTACTCATACCCATAATTGGCGGCATATTAAATGCATAACCAATTCCTTCCGGCTGACTCATACCATAGCCGGTAAAGACTTGGCTCAAGGCATCGGTACTTTGGGAAGCATCCTTACGGAGGTTCCAATCTTTCAGAGTGATAAAGCTGATACCGGAGTAAGTATTCTGACTTCCGGACAACATATTAAAGCCGTTAATCGTCATCAAGCTCTCAACATCCGGATTTTTCAAAACCATCTGTGACACTTCATCCGTCATTTTTTCCGTACGCTGCAAAGAAGATGCTGCCGGCATATCATAGGCCATCATTAATGATCCCATATCTTCCATCGGCACCAAACCACCCGGAATCAGCTTAAACATCCAGATGATGCTGGCTATGACCGCAGAATATGCCAGAATAGCCGTTTTGCGATTTTTCAGAAAGAAACGAACCATGGACAGATACATCTCAGTAATTTTATCAAAAGTATTATCAAACCATTTGAAAAAACCGTGAGGCTCTTCTTTTTGGGTTCTGCGTTTGATAATCAATGCACAAAGCGACGGGGTCAGAGTTAATGCAACCAAGGCAGAAATTAACACAGATACGGCAATAGTTACAGAAAACTGCTTATACATCACGCCGGTCATACCACCCAAAAATGCAATCGGAATAAAGACCGAAGCCAGCACCAAAGCAACAGCGACCACAGGTCCTGATACTTCCTGCATAGATTTAACTGCGGCTTCTTTGGGGGATAACCCCTCCTCGTCCATCAAACGTTCAACGTTTTCAAGCACGATAATCGCATCATCCACCACAATACCGATTGCCAGAATCAATCCGAATAAGGTTAACAGGTTAATTGAAAAGCCCAGAGCATACATTCCGGCAAAAGCTCCGATAATTGATACCGGCACTGCCAAAATCGGAATTAAGGTCGCGCGCATATTTTGCAAAAACAGATAAACGACCAAAATAACCAAAACAACAGCTTCAATAAAGGTATGAACCACTTCGTTAATCGACTGTTTCACAAACAAAGTCGTATCATAGGGAATATCGTAGATAATACCGTCAGGAAAACGTTTGGAAAGTTCCTGCATTTTAGCTTGTACGGCGGCCGCTGTTTCCAGTGCGTTGGCACTGGATTGCAGGTAAATCGCGAAAGCAACCGCATCTTCACCATTAAACTTGGAAGACACGCTATAATCCTGCGCACCAAGTTCAATTCGGGCAACATCTTTCAAACGCAAGATACCGCCTTTTTCATCGGTACGGAGAATAATATCTCCGAATTCTTTTTCATCAACCAACCGACCTTTAGTATTTACCGAATAGGTATAAGCCAGATACTCATCCATCGGTTCTTGCCCGAATTGTCCGGCAGCAAACTGGGAGTTCTGTTCTTGAACTGCGGCAATAACATCCTGCGGTGTTAAATTATAATCAGCCAGCTTATCCGGGCTGAGCCAGATGCGCATGGAATAATCCTGCGAAGCAAAGAGCGATGCATCACTAACGCCTTTAATTCGTTTTAATTCATCCAACACGTTTAATAATGCATAGTTTGACACATAAACCGTATCATAACGATCACTGGTCGAACGCATACTGATAACCTGCAAAATAGAGTTGGATTTTTCTTCAACCGTCACACCTTGTTTGGTTACTTCACCCGGAAGCTTCGGCGTTGCCATTTGCACACGGTTATTAACGTCAATCGTCGCCTGATCAGGATCTGTCCCGATGTCAAAAACGGCACCGATGGTCAGATATCCTTGTGATGTGGCGGTCGAATACATATAAATCATATTCTTGACGCCGTTTAATTCCTGTTCAATCGGCGCGGCGACAGTATCAGCCAAGACTTCAGCCGTCGCCCCGGGATAAACTGCCGATATTTGAATTTCGGTCGGAACAATACTCGGATACTGCTCAACCGGCAGTACCTTCATTGAGACCAATCCGGCCAGAATGATAACCAAAGAAATAACCGTAGCAAAAATCGGACGTTCAATAAAAAACTTAGAAAACATTACTTATCCTCTTATTCTTTAGGGTTATTTTTCTTCGGAATTTGCTGTTTCTCCGGCAATTACCGCAGTCACAGACATACCCGGACGAATTTTCATGACACCACTGGTAATAACCACATCACCGGGATTTAAGCCGCTGTCGATAATCCAACCACCATCCTCGGTTGTCAGGCCGGTTTGAACATTGACACTTTCAACAGTTCCCTGCGGACTGATACGATAAACATAAGCAGAATTGGCTCCTTGAATAACAGCTTCCTGCGGAACAACCAAAGCATTAACACGCGTCATGCCTTCCATAAACAAACGCAGAAACTGTCCCGGACGTAAACGACCTTTCGGGTTGGGAAATACAGCGCGCAGTTTAATTGTGCCCGTACTTTCATCAATACTCGGATTAATAAAATTAATCTGTCCTTCCTCCGTATACAACGTATCATCGCCGAATCTGACCTTGGCTTTAATGTCATGGGTGTTTTCCGGATTTGTAATCAGGCCGCGGTCTACCATATTGGTCAGCGACAGAATTTCATTTTCAGAAGCCGAGAAAATAACATACATCGGATCAAGCTGGGTAATGGTCGTCAACAGACTGGAATTATCTGTTGCGGCTATCAGGCTGCCTTCTGACTGAACTTCCATACTGGTTACGCCGCTGATAGGAGCTTTAACCGTTGTATAGCCTAAATCAAGCTTAGCCTTGTCAACCTGAGCCTGCGCCAACTGAGTTGATGCCCGCAAAGAATCAAGACTGGCCAAAGCATCATCACGGGATTTTTCACTCACGACACGTTGTTCAAACAACTTGGAAATGCGCGCCCATTGTGTTTGTGCAGCTTTTAATTGCGCTTTATTCTGCGCCAGAGAGGCTTTGGCTTGTTCTAATGCAACTTTAAACGGTTCCGGATCTATTTCAAACAGAACATCCCCTTCTTTCACTGTAGAACCTTCGACGTAATTTCTTTTTAGCAGAATACCACCGACACGAGCTCGGACTTCAGTTTCTTTTGAACCTTGCGCTCTGGCGGCATATTCGAACGTCAACGGAATATCTTTTGGCTGTACTCTGACTGCATTTACCGTCGGAGTTTGCTGTTGGTGTTCAGCATTTGAAGCTTCATCATGGCAGGAAGTTAAAACCAATAAGGCCGCTGCGGCCGCCAACAGTCTGTTTTTGAATAACATTTATCTCACCTTAGTTTATATATTAATCCTTTTTGAAACTACCCCGAACTCTGTAAATTTACAACTAACTTTTGAGTTTTCTTAGAATTGTGGATATTTTTGAATGTATGAATCATCACCTTTGGATTAGATTGAAAATCACAAAGCCATTATTACCTATAGCAGTGCAATTACAAAACTCAAAATCAAATTTTTAGGAGAAATCAAATGACTGAAGGCGTACGTTTTCCGACTATGGCTTTTATTACCGGCGGTGTAGGACAAGCTGATGATGGTATTCCGCCGCAACCTTTTGAAACTTTTTGCTATGATTCGGCTTTACTGCAGGCCAGAATTGAAAACTTCAACGTTATTCCTTACACTTCGGTTCTGCCGAAAGAATTATATGGAAATATTGTGCCTATTGACGATAACATTGTTAAACAGTTTAAACATGGTGCCGTTTTGGAAGTTATTATGGCCGGACATGGTGCCAGCCGTGATGAACATAAAGCCATTGCCACCGGTTTGGGCGTTTGCTGGGGCAAGGACAAAAACGGTGAACTCATCGGTGGATGGGCTGCCGAATATGTTGAATTTTTTGACACTCAGATTGATGATGATATTGCCAAAGGTCATGCTGAAATGTGGCTCAATAAATCATTAAATCACGAATTATCAATTCGCGGAGTTGAAAAACATTCCGAATTTCAGATGTGGCATAATTACATCAACATCACCCAACAATTCGGATACAGCCTGACGGCTCTCGGCTTCCTGAACTTTGAGCATGCTAACCCGGCTAAGTTCACACCGGTACCACCGCAAAAGCTGTAATTTTTGATGAACCTGTGCCCTGCATTCTCGCAAATTTGAGATGCAGGGACTTATTTTAATTCTCATTTTAAGGAAATGGCAATATGGCTGATAAGCAATCTATTATCCGAACAAATATGAAAGGACAGGATAACGCAGCCGTCGTCAACAGAACCAATCCGAACGGACTGGGAGTGTTGGCTTTGGCTGCGATTGTCGTCAGTTCAATGATCGGCGGCGGAATTTATTCTCTGCCACAAAATATGGCTGCCGGAGCTTCTGCCGGAGCAGTTCTTTTGGCTTGGCTGATTACCGGTATCGGTATCTATTTCATCGCCAACACATTCAGTATTCTTTCTATGGCTAAACCCGATTTGACAACCGGTATTTATATGTACAGCCGCGCAGGATTTGGTCCTTATGTCGGTTTCACAATCGGCTGGTCATACTGGCTGTGCCAAGTTTGCGGAAATGTCGGTTATGCCGTCATTACCATGGATGCATTAAACTATTTCTTTCCGCCTTACTTTGCCGGAGGAAATAATTTACTCTCCATCATAGGCGGCTCCTTGATTATCTGGGGGTTTAATTTTTTGGTTTTAAAAGGTATCAAACAGGCAACTATCGTCAATACCATCGGAACCATTGTTAAAATTGTTCCGCTGCTGTTGTTCATTTTAATTATGCTTTTTGTGTTCCATTTTTCAAAATTTGATTTTGATTTCTGGGGTGAAGCTATTGCTACCAAAGCCAGACTGGGAGATTTGCCGGCACAAATTAAATCAACTATGTTGGTAACATTATGGGCTTTCATTGGTATTGAAGGTGCCGTCGTTATGTCTAACCGAGCAAAAAATACCAGTGATGTCGGCAAAGCTACTTTTCTTGGTTTTATCGGCTGCTTAGTCATTTATGTCTTGTTATCACTACTGCCTTATGGTCTGTTATCACAAGAACAACTGGCTGCGGTTCCCAACCCATCAACAGCAGGTATTTTGGAACAGGTTGTCGGCCGCTGGGGGGCTTGGCTGATGAATATCGGTTTGCTGGTATCGGTTTTAACTAGCTGGTTGGCTTGGACAATGGTTACCGCGCAAATTCCTCAGGCTGCTGCCGAAAACGGTACATTCCCGAAAGTATTTACCAAAGAAAACCAAAATGGTTCGCCAAGCGTTTCCCTGTGGGTAACCTCAATCGCCATGCAGATTTTCATTCTGTTGGTTTACTTCTCTAATAATGCATGGAATACCATGTTAAGTATTACCGGTGTGATGGTTCTGCCGGCATACTTCGCTTCTTGTGCTTATTTGTGGAAAATATGCGAGGATGGAGAATATCCGGCTCAGCTTGCGGTTAAACGTTCAACTGCATTAATCACCAGTATTTTAGGCGCGGTTTATGCCTTGTGGCTGATTTATGCCGCCGGATTGAACTATTTACTGATGGCAGTGGTTATCGTTACACTGGGTATTCCGGTTTATATTTGGGGACGCAGAGAAGCAGCTCCTCAGGAAAAACCGTTCACACCCCGTGAATGCGGTTTGGCGATTGCCTTTATTCTTCTGTCAATCTGGGCTGTATATGCATTCTCTCACGGGATTGTTCATATCTAATTAAAGTAAAAACAGGCGTCACGACAGTGACGCCTGTTTTTACTTAATAAGCCCAACCATGTCTTCGCAATCGCCGTTGATAATTTCTTATCATTTGAGAGAGTTCTCTCTGGATGCGGCGACTGTAAAAACGAGCTGATAAACTGATGCGTATTTTATCCCATAAAGAAGGATTTTTATAACGACGTAAGCTTTCGGGAAGACTTTCTTCAGGATATAACTGACAGATTTTAACACACAAAGCTAATCCGTTTCCGGCGGCATTGGCATTAACCCAACTCAGCGCATCCTCCAAAGTTTCATGAGCCACATGATATTTGACCGTAAACGGACAATCCGCCGCTTCTATCGCTTCTTTCAAAGGTTCATAAACCAACCTGCTGGTTACGAAAACCACTGTTTTGCCGGCGAGTTCCCTTTTCAGGACTGCTAATTTGGCTCCAAAGTCTTCGGTGTGATAATATGCGCGGAGGTTCTTCCCCTTAATGCCCAACTCCTGGGCACAATACGACAGTATGTTAATATTCTCTTTTCGCAGAAGTCGATTATATCCTCCCATCACAAAGAATAAAGGCACCATCATTTTCTGTTCGCGCATTCGATATAACAGGCGGGAAGCCATTCCGACAGTGTCAAACATGTCATCCATCATAATCACCGCGTCCGCATAAAACGGAACTTCGTTCTTTACATCCGCCCAACAGGTGCTAACCTGATGAGGATCGGGAAGTGCTTCATAAAAGCTTTTTACTTCGGCATAGAGTTTTGCATTCATACTCATAAGATTTTGCTTAATAATTACATAATGATACATTTGTGACAACAGTTCTAAAGACCTTCTTTATTATTCATCGGCTCCAGCAAAGCTTTTTGCCGTCATTTTTGAAACTAACGTTATCCACCAGAACTGTAATGCCATGCGGCGTGACAGAAATGCGGTCAGTTATCGGGACTGCAAACGGTGATTTCAGAAACTCTCCGATGATAATGTCATAATAGCGGCGAACACATTCGGATTTTCCACGGTTAAGGTTAGAGATTATGACTTCCCAGAATATCCTTTTCTGACCGGGAATACCATAAATACGCGACACAACCGTGTATATATATTTATGACCGTACTTTTCCCTCAGTAGTGATAATATATATTGAGAAGACAAGCGTTCTGCAGGAATCACACATAAACCGCGATTGAAATCTTTAACAATACGGCATTCAATTTTATCGTCACAAGAATTCCGCTTGTATCCGGAATAGTCCTGAGAGATAACATTTTCCTTGCAGAAGGCATAGGTTATCGCATTTTTGGCTCTGGTAAAATCACCAAATACAGCCAGAGGAATTTCCTTGAAACCATCAATGCCGGGAATTGCGACATTGACCATATCTTCGGGGTGCCGCGGATTATGGTAAATCCAGAGTTTATACAGCTTACCTTTGAGAAAAGAATAAGGAAAAGCATCAAAATCTTTCTGACAAGTCAGAATTTTGAAAAAAATCGGTTGACTTACATCAGCTTTACCATAGTAACGACAGATTTCGTCCCTTACATCTTCTTCGCTAAAATTTTTCATTTCAAAATATTTTTAAGATTAATAATAGTTTTTAATAATACAAAATCTTTGGCAAGATATCATTTTAGGCAATTTTGTCAATACGCTTTTTGAGAAACAGCTTCGTCTCTAAGCTCTTTATTCGGGGCGGGAGAATTTTTTACGTCTGACAAAATGTAAATCAACAAAAACCCCGCCTCTCATGGCGGGGTTAAAGCTGATAAACAATTATCTATTCATCATCAGAAGCGGAAGCTGTTTCCGGTTCACTGACTTCATCGAAATTATCTTCGGGGTCAGCCACACTGTCACCGAGAACTTCGCTGCCGGTTTCTTCTTCCAGTTCATCATCATCACCATCATCGGCATCCAACCAAGTGACGGAAACGACTTTTTCATTATCTCCCGTTCTGAACAAGATAACACCTTGTGTCTTACGGCCGGCAATGCGGATATCAGCCACAGGCATACGGATTAATTTACCGCCGTCGGTTACCATCATAATCTGGTTACCGTCCTCAATCGGGAAGGAGCTGACAATTTCCTTATTGCGGGCAGACATTTCCATATTGGCAATACCTTGACCACCACGGCCGGTAACACGATATTCATATGAAGATGTGCGTTTACCATAACCGGTAGAAGTAACAGACAGAATGAACTGTTCACGTTCAGCCATTTCTTTGAATTTATCTGCTGACAGAACATTTAACAGGCCTGTCTCTTCAGGACTGATACAGCTATCATCACCGCGTTCGGCACTCATACGTTTCATTGCTGAAGTAATACGAGAATATTCGTCGCGTTCTTCTGAGGTAGCATCGCTGTGCAACAAGATAGACATAGAGATGACTTCATCTCCTTCCGCCAGTTTGATACCGCGGACACCTGTCGAATTACGTCCGACAAAGACGCGGACATCCGTTACAGGGAAGCGAATACACTTACCGCTGCGGGCAGCCAACATCACATCATTGTCTTCATGGCAGATGCGGACATTAATCAGCTTGTCACCCTCGTCGAGTTTCATGGCGATTTTACCGTTGCTCTGAACATTGACAAAGTCCATCAATGAGTTACGGCGGATATTACCCTGAGATGTCGCAAACATAATGGACATATCTTTGCAATCATCTTCGCACTCCGGCAATTTCATAATTGTAGTGATGGTTTCACCTTCATCTAACGGCAGCAGGTTAATAAACGGTTTGCCTTTGGATGTCGGAGAACCTAATGGCAGTTTGTAAACTTTCAGTTTGTAGACCAAGCCTTTAGATGAGAAGAACAGCACCGGCGTATGGGTGGATGCCACAAACAGACGGGTGACAAAATCTTCATCTTTGGTTGCCATACCGGATTTGCCTTTACCACCGCGTTTCTGCGCCTTATAAGCATTCAGAGGAACACGCTTGATGTATCCGGCTTCAGTTACGGTGACAACCATTTCTTCACGCTGAATTAAAGATTCAATATCAGTATCATATTCGATATCTTCAATCTTTGAACGGCGCGGTGTTGCGTATTCATCACGAATGGCAACAAATTCATCGCGCATAATGCCATAGAGTTTTTCACGGCTGGCTAAAATTGACAGGCATTCTTTGATTTCTTCACCGATGGTAATCAATTCTTCGTGAATTTTATCACGTTCCAAACCTGTTAAGCGTTGGAGTTTTAAGTCCAAGATAGCTTTAGCCTGAGCTTCAGACAGACGATAGGTTCCGTTTTCAACTTTGCGATCCGGTTCGTCAATCAATTTAACCAAGGCTTCAACTTCACCCGCCGGCCAAGATTTACGCAACAGAGAATCTTTTGCTTCCTGCGGATTGGGTGCATTGCGGATTAACTCGATAACCGGGTCGATGTTCTCAACGGCAATCGCCAAACCAACCAAAACGTGCGCACGATCACGCGCTTTGTTCAGTTCAAAAATCGTTCGACGACGGATGATTTCTTCACGGAATTCGATAAAGGCCTGAATGATGTCTTTTAAGTTCATCATCATCGGGCGACCGTTGTTAATCGCCAACATATTCATACCAAAGCTGGTTTGCAACGGTGTGAACTTATAGAGTTGATTCAAGACAACATCGGCCTGAAAATCACGTTTGACCTCAATCACCACGCGAACACCCTGGCGGTCAGATTCATCACGAATTTCAGATATACCCTCGATTTTCTTTTCTTTCACCAGTTCGGCAATACGCGTAATCAATGCCGCTTTATTGACTTGATACGGAATTTCGTGAACGATAATCGCTTCACGATCTTTATAGAGTTCTTCAATCGTTGCTTTCGCACGCATCATTACTGAACCGCGGCCGGTGAAATAAGCGGATTTGGCACCGCCATAGCCTAAAATCAAACCTCCGGTCGGAAAATCAGGACCGGGAACAATGTTGATTAAATCATCAATCGTGATTTCAGGATTATCAATATAAGCGCAGCAGGCATTCAACACCTCACCAAGGTTATGCGGCGGAATATTGGTAGCCATACCGACGGCAATACCGTTTGCACCATTGACCAACAAGTTCGGATAAGAAGCCGGAAGAACCGTCGGTTCCCTCAGGGTTTCATCGTAGTTTGGCATAAAATCGACAGTATCTTTATCAATATCGTCAATCAAAGAATGAGCGACTTTTGCCAAGCGAGCTTCAGTATAACGCATAGCGGCAGCTGAGTCACCGTCCATAGAACCGAAGTTACCCTGCCCGTCTACCAACGGCACGCGCATGGAAAACGGTTGAGCCATACGAACCATTGCTTCATAAACAGAGCTGTCGCCGTGCGGGTGATATTTACCGAGCACGTCACCGACGATACGTGCGGATTTACGGAACGGACGATTGTAGTCATAACCGTTTTCAAACATGGAATAAATAATACGGCGGTGCACCGGTTTCAGTCCGTCACGGACATCCGGCAACGCACGCGATACGATAACGCTCATGGCGTAATCAAGGTATGAACGGCGCATTTCCTCCGAAACATCAATCGGCGTAATGTCTTCCGTCTTGGTTACTACTGGAATATTTTCTTCAGTCACTTTATTTACCTTTCACTTTTAAACTGCTCAAAGCATAACAGATGCGACTGATTAATTCTAACGATTTTATTAACTTATAAACACCAGATTGCGCTGTACGGGCAAAAAAACCGCCTTATTTTTGATTTTGACTTTTTTGAAGAATGAAAAAGTTAACGCCATTTGGCTTAAAGAGGAGAAAAAAAGGGGAAAAAATCAATCCTGAAAGATAATTTTCAGGATTGATTTCAGTGTCATTATTTAGTATTGGATAACCGGACGAACTCGATTAGTAACTCTGTTAGTTTTGTAAGTATGATTTTTATGATAATGATAAGGACTTTCATAAAAACTCCATGCTGAATCATTATCGACTTCATTAGAGGACCAATAACTCCGCCTCCCAAACGTTTTAGCCCCTAAATGTTCCAAAGCTGTTAATGTGGCTTCTATAATACTTAGATTTTGATAAATATTGTTTAAATCTCTTATGCTTGGCAAAAACCATTTTGTCTTTTTACAAAAATCTTTGGCACATCCAGAAGGTTGATATAAATTACAAGCTGTTGCCGCCGGCATTGTTCCGCAGCTGCTTCCACAATTTAAAATAGCTGTTGTATTCATACGACCATCTACCGCACAGCTAGTTACATTTGAATCATAATCAATCTCTGAATCGCTCCTCATATTACAATCTTCCAAAAGTGGAATATTGTAATTCAAATTTGTAGTGTAAGTGTACCATTGCATTGTTTCACTTCCTACTGTTCCATCCTCCCTGATATCTGTCAACGCAACGGCTAAGCGGTTGGTTTCATCAAAAACGATACCAATCGGTGTTTTATTACTTAGGATTTCTTTTGTAACCGTCCCATCTCCATAGAGAATTGAGCCAATTTCTATTTCTTCTTTTTCCTGACAAGCGGCTTTGGATAAATCCCAAGGGCATTTGAGAAAAGAACCTTCACATTTAGAAGCGTCAGCGGTAAATCCCAGTTCTTCACAACTTGGTGGCTGAACACAAGCAGCATAAGCGGTTAAAGAGAAACAAACAACCACACAGCCGCATAAAGAAGCAAGCAGAGACATTTTCATAACACACCTCGTAGATATATCTAAATCAAAACCTGATTACAGAATATCATACCTGTTGTGTTGTGTCAAATTATAATAAGGGGTGCTGTTATTTTTGGCTAAAATTCGGAATGAAAACATAAAATATCCCCTCAAACCTTAGGGAATGAGGGGAGATTTCAAACGTTCATTAACAATATTACGCCTTAGAAAGGAATATCATCATCCAAATCAGCGGCAGGTGCGGCTGCCGGAGAATTATCCCAGCCCGAATTAGAAGCCGAACCTGAAAATACATCATTTCCGCCAGCAGGAACACCATCGCCTCGGCCGTCAAGCAAAACCAAGTTACCGGAGAAATTCTGCAGCACAACTTCGGTTGTATATTTTTCTTGACCGTTATTATCTTCCCATCTGCGGGTCTGGAGAGAACCTTCAAGGTAGACTTTAGAACCTTTACGGAGATATCTTTCGGCAATATCAGCCAGCTGGGAGTTAAAAATGACAACACGATGCCATTCGGTTCTTTCCTTACGTTCTCCGGAGAGTTTATCTTTCCAGCTGTCAGAGGTGGCAACATTCAGATTAACAATTTTTGCACCGTTAGCGGTATTGGCCACTTTCGGATCAGCACCCAGATTACCAACCAAAATTACTTTATTAATACTTCCAACCATTGTGATGTACCTATTCTTTATAAAATTAAAAACTGGGAGAAGTATATATTGAATTATTTTAGATTAAAACCGAAATCAATAGACCTGTGTATATTCACCATTCTTAATCTGATAGATGCCGTAACCCACTGAATTGCTTGGATCGCCATTCGTAAACATCATTTCTCCCCAGCCGGTGTCAAACTTGTTTTCCGACAACGTTTCTGCCAGACGGTCATATTTGAACGAATCGGCTTTATTTACCAGTTCTTTCCATAATTGAACTGCTGAATATCCATAAACAGAAAGTCCTTCCGGTTCAACTCCCAGCAAACGGAGTTTTACCAATGTCTCGGCAAAATCAGGACTGTCTTTTAATGTGGGCAGAGCAACCACAAAAGTTCCTTCGGCTTTTTTCCCCATCGTTTCCCGATAGTCTTTTTGGGCCTGGTATTTATTTACAAACAACACAAAATCTTCGCGCTCAGACTTCAAACTTTTGGCCATACGCGCCACGCGTTTAGACTTACCTAAAATATATGCAATTTTATTACCGTCTTTAATGACATCTTCGGCAATGCGGTCATAATCATCATAATAATTCTGAAAATTATAAGATTGAAAAGCAGCGGTTTTGCCGGAATCTGTAAACAATTTTTGCAGTTCCGCCGCCACATCAACCACATCTTTATTATTACGGTCATAAATCAACGCAACTTTTCGGTCAGGAAAATGCTCCTGGTAAAAGTTAAAAAAATCTCCGGCCTGTCTGGTCTTATAACCGACCATCTTCACCAATCCTTTGTAATTTTGAGATTTAATACTGCTGCTGACTGTTGTCGGAATAATCTGCAAAATACCTGCCTTGGCATAAACGGCTGCAATTTTTTGCAAGGCATTGGAACAATAAGGGCCGATAACCAAAGACATTTTATCACGTTCTGAAACATTAACAGCCATCATCTGTGCCGTTGAAACAGCTATGCGGTCATCACATTGATCATCAATCATAACCAGATTAATTTTTCGGCCTTTCAGGCCCCCCTGAGCATTAATTTCATCTACCGCCGTGCGCACACCGGATACGAGTTCCTGCCCTACAGTCTGATACTCTCCGGCTAAAGGCGCAATAATACCGACATTAATGGCGGAATGCGCATCTGCGATACAGATAAAGCTAAAGAAAAAAGCTATTTTCAGGTATTGTTTCAACATATATTTCATTGATAATTGACGTTAACGGGGCGGATAATATTATAGGCTTTTGAAAAATGCAAGTTTTTTATGACGCATTGTATCTCCATTGTTTTTTATGTTGCCTTTTGGATGGCAAATCACTATATTGTCCTGCGGGAGATTAAACATTATGAATGATAAAATTGAGATTAAAGGTGCAAGAGAACACAACCTTAAAAATGTGGATATTTCCATTCCAAAAAACAAACTGACCGTGGTTACCGGATTATCCGGTTCAGGAAAATCATCTTTAGCATTTGATACAATTTATGCCGAAGGGCAACGCCGTTATGTCGAAAGCTTATCGGCTTATGCGCGTCAATTTTTGGAATTAATGAAAAAACCTGACGTTGATTCTATTGAAGGTTTATCCCCGGCTATTTCAATCGAACAAAAAACGACTTCACATAATCCGCGCTCTACCGTTGGCACCGTTACAGAAATTTATGACTATATGCGCCTGCTGTGGGCTCGTGCCGGAACACCATATTCTCCGGCAACAGGGCTTCCGATAGAATCGCAGACTATCTCCCAAATGGTAGATAAGATTATTGAATTTCCGGCAGGGGCAAAACTTCTGTTGTTATCACCGATTGCCCGCGGTAAAAAAGGTGAATTCAAAAAAGAAATTGAAGCCTTACAACGCCAAGGTTATCAGCGGTTAAAAATTGACGGTGAAATGTATGGGATTGAAGATGTTCCGGCTTTGAGCAAAAACATCAAACATGATATTGAAGTGGTTGTTGACCGTTTGGTTATTAAAGAAGGCATGGAAGAGCGTTTGGCTCAATCTTTAGAAACAGGGTTGAAATTAAGTGACGGTATTGTTTATGTTGAAAATACCGCAAACAATAGTCGGACAATTTTTTCTTCCAAATTCGCCTGCCCTGTTTCAGGTTTTACCATTGAAGAAATTGAACCTCGTCTGTTTTCATTTAATAACCCGTTTGGGGCTTGTCCGCATTGTGACGGTATTGGAGCCAGATTATACATGGATCCGAATTTGATTATTCCTAACCCCAATTTATCGCTCAATAAAGGAGCCATTGCTCCTTGGGATGGTTTCAGATCCTCTTTTCATAATCAAGCCATTGTTTCTTTGTGTGATTTCTTAAATATTTCTCCAGCCACGCCATGGAAAGATTTGCCGGAAAAAGCCAAAGAAATTATTTTGTACGGTTCGGGGAATGTTTGTGTGCCTATGTATTACACTTCTTTTGTTTCCGACAAACCGTTTGAAGGGGTTATTCCCAATATGGAACGACGGTTTTTAGAAACGGATTCCTCTTGGGTGCGTGAAGAATTTTCAAAATATCAATCAGCCGCGCCTTGTGAATTCTGTCACGGTAAACGCTTAAAACCGGAAGCTTTGGCGGTAAAGGTTTGCGGTTTGGATATTATGGATGTATCTGATATGTCCATCAAAAAAGCCAAGGAGTGGTTTGCCGGAGTTGAAGCACAGCTTCCGCCTAAAAAAGCCGAAATTGCTCACAAAATACTCAAAGAAATTATTGATCGCCTGACATTCTTAAATAATGTCGGATTAGATTATCTGACATTATCCAGACAATCCGGTTCATTATCCGGCGGGGAAGCACAGCGAATTCGTCTGGCTTCGCAAATCGGTTCGGGCTTAACCGGTGTCATGTATGTTCTGGACGAACCGTCCATCGGCTTACATCAGCGAGATAATGACCGTTTGTTGGAAACATTAACCCGTCTTCGTGATATCGGAAATACGGTGATAGTGGTCGAACATGATGAAGATGCTATCCGCGCGGCAGATTATCTGGTGGATATGGGACCCGGTGCCGGAGAAAAAGGCGGCTATGTCACGGCGGAAGGAACGGTTGATGATGTTCTTAAAAATCCGAACAGTTTGACGGCTCAATATCTTAACGGCACCAAACTGATTGAAGTTCCCTCCAAACGTCGCAAAGGAAACGGTAAATTTATCGGTGTCAAAGGTGCCAGAACCAATAACCTTAAAAATGTTGAATTGAAAATACCACTTGGCACCCTCACCTGTATTACCGGTGTTTCGGGGGGCGGTAAATCTTCTTTGATTCTGGAAACGTTATTTAAAGGCTTGAATAAAGAACTAAACGGTTCTCGCGAACAAACCGGTATTTATGACAAACTTATCGGTGTAGAAAACATTGATAAGATTATTGATATTGACCAATCGCCAATCGGACGAACACCGCGTTCCAATCCGGCAACATACACAGGGTTATTTACCCATATTCGTGATTGGTTTGCCGGGCTGCCGGAAGCCAAAGCGAGAGGATATGCCGCAGGACGATTTTCATTTAACGTTGCCGGCGGACGTTGCGAAGCCTGCAAAGGTGACGGCGTTACCAAAATAGAAATGCATTTTCTGCCGGATGTCTATGTTGAATGTGATGTTTGCAAAGGAAAACGTTTTAATCGCGAAACGCTTGAAGTCAAATATAAAGACAAATCAATTGCCGATGTGCTGGATATGACTGTAGATGAAGCGCATAAGTTTTTTGATGCCATTCCGTCTATTCGCAATCGCTTGGAACTCTTGCAAAAAGTCGGCTTAGGATATATTCATCTCGGACAACAAGCAACCACTCTTTCGGGCGGAGAAGCACAACGGATTAAACTTTCAAAAGAATTATCCAAACGAGCTACCGGCAAAACTTTATATATTTTGGACGAACCAACAACCGGTCTGCATTTTGAAGACATCAACAAACTTTTGAAAGTTTTGCATACTCTGGTCGAACAAGGTAATTCTGTGGTTGTGATTGAGCATAACCTCGATGTTATCAAAACGGCGGATTATATTGTCGACATCGGTCCGGAAGGCGGTGACGGCGGCGGACGTATTATTGCTCAAGGAACTCCGGAGCAAGTGGCTCAGGTTCAGGGCAGCTATACCGCCAAATATTTGAAACAAAAATTAGGCTAAAGCCCCTCGTGACAAATAAGCAATAAAAAACCCCACTGAAAAAATTTCAATGGGGTTTTGGTTTTGCTAGAAATTATAAGAAGCACTCAAACCTAAGATATGAATATCATTCTCATAATCGGCGGCTAACTTTCCACGGGTGTTATCACCATCGTGGTACCCCAGCAACTTAACTTTGCCTTTGTCTGCACGAATATATGTATAGCCGAGATTAAAGGTCCAATCTTCGTTATAATTATATTCTACACCGGTTGAATACCACAAGCGATCAGCATCGGGAATACGCGGGGTGCGATATTCCTGACCGACAGCACTCTGGTCAACGGCAAATCCAACCCGGAATTTCCATTGGTCATTATAGCGGTAGCTGGCACCCAAAGCATAAAATGTGGTGTCTTTCCAGCGTTCTTCCGTTGTGCTCATTAAGCCGTTTTTCTCACCGTAAATATCCAGTGTTTCAAAAGATGACCAGTAAGTACGACCAAATTCCGCCATAACTGACCATTTATCATTAATGTCATGATATGCACCGATTGTCAGGTTTGCAGGAGTAGTAATTCGCGCCCCGATATCCTGATTGGCAGGCATCATCAGACCGTCAAATTTAATATCGCCTTTAAGTTTGTGCTTAACCTGACTGCGATAACCAACACCAAAACGAGTTTGATCGCTGTATTCATACAAAGCACCAAGATTATAACCAATATCAAAAGTATCGCCTTTTAATTCGGCACGATCTTCCGCACCGGGGATGATTCCGCCGGTTATGGGATTTTTGACTAAAGTTGAATTACGCAAACGCGCTTTGATATACTGCATTTGTAAACCGGCACCGAAAGATAATTTGCAATACGGACGATATGCCAACATCGGTGTCATCGTAACAGAAGTTACCTTAGACAAAGTACCGTGAAAACGGCCTGCCCATTCGTCGTTATATTTGGTTACCATACCATAAGGAACATTCAGCGACACTCCGGCAGTCCAATGAGAGTTTATTTGGTGCGAAGCATAAAAATTCGGAGCTATTGCCGCATGAACAATATCGCCGGTATACCCAGAAACCTCTTCGCCATGGCCAGGAATTGAAGCTACTGCGCGTTTGGCTTTCGAACGAGGCGCAATCCATGTACCGCCGAAAGATACTTTTGTTCCCGCATGGCGGGTTAAACCTGCCGGATTAAAATAAGAGTAGGAAATATCCTCAGCTCCCGCTGTCGCACCGGCAAAAGCATTACCCATTGCGGATACAGATTGTTCTTTCAGGTTAAAACCTGATGCTAATGCGTCAGAGCAAACCAAGAGGGTTCCCAGCGCAGTGATAGTCGTAATTTTTTTCATGATAGACACGTTAAGTAGTTAATCCAAAAGCAACACATTTAACCGGGCGAAGTTCATCAATAACAAAAATTAAGCCATGCCCTGCAACCTTAAAGAAATAACAATTTACTTATATATTATATGTGTTACCGACATTCTTATACAATGGTTATTCATATAAAGCAACCCCGTAATTATCCCCTCTGGACAAACGGAAACAAACCTTGCAAAATCAATATATTACCACCATTTTTAGACAGTATAGACTAAGGGATACGATTTATTTCCTTTACAAATAGTTAATTTCCGGTTTAAATGACAGTATTTTAAGACTGACTTTCAGGTCGTTCCTATAGTCAGATTTGTTCTCAATTATGCGGAGAAAGTATTTGCGAAACTTTGTAAGATTTTGTTTAAGGGTCTTCTTTAGAATATTTAAAGTCCGTTGCTGTATTCAGTTTGACGAAAAGAAGCTTCCGAAAAAAGGGGTTTATGTTTCTAACCATGTTTCTTTTCTGGACCCCATTTTATTGTTTGCCTTTTTACCGGGCAACCCGCTATTCGCGTTAAACGGGCATCTTTACCGTCGCAAGTGGATACGCTTTTTTATGAAAACGGCTGACATTTGTTTGTTTAATCCGATTGAGCCGGGAGACCTTAAAGAATTAATCGCGAAAGTTGACAGCGGCCGTCTCGTGATGATTTTTGCAGAAGGGCGCGTTACCGAAAACGGCGGGCTGATGAAAATTTATGAAGCTCCGGGACTGGTTGCAGATAAATCTAAAGCTCCGATTATTCCGATTTGGATCAGCGGTCCGCAATATGGTTATTTTTCTAAAACTAAAGGAAAGCTCCCGCACAGACCGTTGCCGAAAATGAAAATAACGGTCGGAAAACCCCGAAATTTCAAATTAAAAGATAATCTCCGCAGACAACGCGATCACATTAGTAACGAAGTATATATGCTGTTGCGTGAAATGTGTTTTGAAGTCAGCTATAATCCTAATATTTCGCTGTTTGCCCAACTCATGAAAACTGCTAAAGTCCACTCTAAAAAAGGCTTTTTTAAGCGGCCGCATTTTGTGGAAGATATCAAACGCGAACCAAACAGTTATAAAGATATTATCATTAAATCTTTTGTCCTCGGCAAATACTTTAAACGGCGGACGATTCCCGGAGAACACGTTGCCTTGTTGCTCCCTAATTCCATCGCTGCCGTTTGTACGTTTTTCGGCCTGTCTCTGTATGAACGTATTCCGGTTATGCTTAATTTTTCTGTCGGAGCCAAAAACATGGCCTCGATGTGCAAAACCGCGCAGGTAAAAAAAGTCATCACCTCCCTCACCTTTATTAAAACGGCTAAATTAGAATCCGTGATTGATGTTTTGAAAACTCAGGGATACGAAATTGTTTATCTGGAAAGGTTGGCTAAAGAAATTGGTTTATGGAGCAAAATCAATGCTTTCCTGCGCTATAAAATCAAACGTGTTCCACACCGTGACGGCGGCAACAAAAAAGCTGTCATCTTGTTTACTTCCGGTTCGGAAGGAGCTCCCAAAGCTGTGGTGCTCAGTCATGCCAATATTATTTCTAATATTAAGCAGATGTCAGCTATTGAAACAATTAATATTACGGATACCGTATTTAACGCACTGCCGATGTTTCATAGTTTCGGCTTGACGGTCGGCACGTTATTTCCGCTTTTGGAGGGAGCTAAAGTCTTTTTATATCCCTCACCGTTACATTATCGTGTCGTTGCCGAAATTGTTTATGAAATCGGCGCAACGGTTATGTTTGGAACGGATACGTTTTTCCGCGGTTACGGAAAAATTGCTCATCCGTTTGACTTCCATAATATTCGTTTTATGTTTGGCGGCGCAGAGGCCGTTAAACCTGATACGCGAAATATGTGGATGGAACGTTTTGGTATTCGTGTTTTGGAAGCTTACGGCTCAACAGAATGCGCTCCGGTTATTACGGCTAACAATCGTATTTTCAACCGCTTCGGTTCCATCGGAAAATTACTCCCGGCTTTACAATATAAGGTAAATCCGGTTGACGGAATTGAAAAAGGCGGCGAACTCTGGATTAAAGGTCCGAATATCATGCAAGGCTATATTATGCCTGACAATCCTGGTGTTATGGTACCTTTGGAAGACGGCTGGTATCATACCGGTGATGTGGTTGAAATTGATGAAATCGGGTTTGTTTACATTCGCGACCGAATTAAACGTTTTGCAAAAATCGGCGGCGAAATGGTTTCTCTGAATGCCGTGGATGAAATGGTACGCAAAGCTTATGAATGGATGGGCAATGAATTTGACTATGGCGTTGTTGCCGTTCCTCACGAAAGCAAAGGTGAACAAATTGTTCTGGTGACCAATAATCGCCATGTTGAACAAGATGTGCTGCATAGCTATATCCGCAATAACGGAATGTCAGAACTTTTCCTACCGCGAATTATTCTTTTCAGGGATAAGCTTCCTGTTTTTGCGACAGGCAAAGCGGATAATGTTACCCTAAAAAGAGAAGTGCTGGAAGAGCTGGCCGCAGCATCGAGCCAAGCAGCATAAGCGGCACTATATGTCAGATTATACGGCTGTTTCAGTTTGGATTTTTCGCTCTCGCTCAAAATGATTCGTTACGAAAAATGTCATTCCGGCAGTTCTTAATTCCTCTTGCCATTCCAGCCTCTGAGCCGTAAGCCTGATTAATAATAAAGCCATATTTATCACCGACACTCTCCGGTTAGGCCGGAGAGTGATGTTAAGTGAGTATATCAAGCCAATGCCCTCATCATATTTATATTAAATCAGGCGAAATGATTATGATAAAGTTTATTTCGTTCTCTGCATTGGCAATTAAAATAAATCCCCTCTATGGAGGGGATTTATTTTAATTAGGATGTTTAATTTTTTCATCAACTCGCTGCATTCGGCGTTGATAACGCTTGATGACCTCATCTTTACGTTTATGATGTGACCGCCAGTTGACATAGTTAAACACACCGTACTGACCAATATGATCTTCAGGAATAACGGCTCCTGAAGACACGGTACAGACATCATCTGCAATATTTGCCAGCCCACCGATAATAAAATATTTATCAGTTACATTATCTTGTCCGTCTAAAACCCTGACATAACCATTGGTCAGCGTTAATACCGTTGGCGCGCGTTCAGGCAAAACGGTCATATCCCCTTCAAGGCCGGGAATAATAATCCGGTTTGCTTCCTGCTCTTTATAGACTTTGTCAGGTAAGATAATTTTCAGACGTACATTCTTTTCCATAACTGTTTCCTGTTTTATTAGGCGGCATTACTCATGTTTTTTGCGTTTTCCAGTGCTTCTTCAATGGTTCCTACCATATAGAAAGCCTGCTCCGGAATATCATCATATTTGCCTTCGATAATACCCTTAAAGCCTTTAATGGTATCCTCCAGCTTTACAAATTTTCCGGGACGGCCGGTGAAGACTTCGGCAACATGGAAAGGCTGGGAGAGGAATTTTTGAATCTTACGGGCACGAGCAACGGTCAATTTATCTTCTTCAGACAATTCATCCATACCCAAAATCGCAATAATATCCTGCAGAGATTTATATTTTTGTAAAATCTCCTGAACCTGACGGGCAACCATATAATGTTCTTCACCGACAACAGCCGGATCTAAAATACGACTGGTAGAATCCAACGGGTCAACGGCAGGGAAAATACCTAATTCAGAAATCTGACGTGATAACACGGTCGTTGCATCCAAGTGAGCAAAGGTTGTTGCAGGTGCCGGGTCAGTCAAGTCATCGGCCGGGACATATACGGCTTGAACAGAAGTAATGGAACCGTGTTTGGTTGACGTAATGCGCTCCTGCATGGCACCCATGTCTGTTCCCAAAGTCGGCTGGTATCCCACAGCAGACGGAATACGCCCTAACAAAGCAGATACTTCAGAACCGGCTTGAGTGAAACGGAAAATATTATCGACAAAGAACAAAACGTCCTGATGTTCTTCATCTCGGAAATACTCTGCCTGAGTCAAACCAGACAAAGCGACACGAGCACGTGCTCCGGGCGGTTCATTCATCTGCCCATAAACAAGCACTGTTTTAGACTTGTCGCCTTCCAAATCAATAACTCCGGATTCAATCATTTCATGATAGAGGTCATTACCTTCGCGGGTACGCTCGCCCACGCCGGCGAATACGGAATAACCACCGTGACCTTTGGCAATGTTGTTAATCAATTCCATAATCAAAACCGTTTTACCTACACCGGCACCACCAAACAAACCAATTTTTCCGCCTTTGGCATAGGGTTCCAGCAAGTCAATAACTTTAATACCTGTTGTCAAAATTTCAGTATCGGTAGACTGTTCGGTAAAAGCCGGAGCCGGACGGTGAATTGGAAAATATTGTTTCGTTTTAATCTCACCGCGCCCATCAACCGGTTCACCAATAACATTAATAATACGACCTAACATTTGTTGTCCGACAGGAACTTCAATCGGATGTCCGGTATTAACAACTTCTAACCCGCGCACCAAACCGTCCGTAGAGTCCATAGCAATGGTACGAACAACGCCTTCACCTAAGTGCTGCTGAACTTCAAGCACCAAACGACGACCATGATTATCACATTCCAAAGCAGAGAGGATGCCCGGCAAATCATCAACATTATCAAATTTAACGTCAACAACTGCGCCCAGAACCTGAGATACGCGTCCTAATTGTCCTGATTTTTTCTCGGCTTTTTCGATTTGTTTTATTTTCTTAACTGCTTTTTTTTCATCAGCATTCATTTCATTCATAGCCTTAGCATCAAATTCAGTTACGCTTTCAACTTTAGTTTTTTTAGCGTTGACTTTGGTTTTCGCTTTGGGAGCGGCTGCTTTAGCGGCTTTTTTCTCCGTCATTTATCTCTCCTCTGGTTACAGTGCTTCCGCACCGGCAATAATTTCAATTAATTCAGTAGTAATATTATTCTGACGCATACGGTTATATTTCAAGGTTAAGCGAGAAATCATATCTTTAGCATTGCGGGTCGCATTATCCATTGACGTCATACGCGCCCCCTGCTCTGAAGCCTGAGACTGAACAATTGCCTCAAATACCGAGGCTCTGAACAGTAAAGGCAAAATATAATCCAGGACCTTTGCTTTATCTGGTTCATATTCATATTCGGCACCATTGACCAATACCGGTTCTGGTTCTCCTTCAGCTTCTGCAGGAAAAGGAACAGGCAGAAGCTGCCGACAAACAATCTCTCGATTAATCGCCGAGTGAAATTCACTATATACTGCCTCGCAGACATCAATGTTTTTCATCGTAAAATCATCAAAAGCATAGTTGGCAATTACCACACTTTCATCGTAACGAGCACCTTTTTTAGCAATACCGTCAACACTTCTGACTATTAAGGATTCATACTGACGCTTCAGGATGGAATATCCTTTTCGTCCGATACAGGCTACGCTTACATTTTTTCCGGCTTGACGTAATTCTTCAATACGGCGTTCAGCGGCTTTAACAACAGAAGCATTAAAGCTGCCGCATAAACCGCGGTCAGAAGTAAATACTAACAGCAGATAATTCTTGTCGGCACCGGTGCCGTTAATCAGCATAGGCCAATTAACGGCGTTTCCGTTTTTCTCTCTCGCACGAAACTCGGAAACAATGTCCCCGGCTACAGATTTGAGATTTTCACGATACGGTGCACTGGAAGAAATTAAGCCCTGCGCTTTACGCAGACCGGAAGCCGCTACCATCTTCATTGCTGAAGTGATTTTCTGTGTCGACTTGATGGTTTCGATACGAGTTCTTAACTCTTTTAAACCGGCCATTGCTCTTCCTTATGCTGCTTTTGCTTCACTTGTAAACTCGGCTAAGAAATTATCGTAAAATTCGGTCAATTTCTTATCCAACTCATCTGAAATAACCTTTTCGGTGCGAATTTGCTCCAGATATTCCGGATGATTAGCTTTGATGGCGATTAAAGCTTTTTGCTCAAAAGGCTTAATCTGCTCCAAAGGCAACTTATCCAAATAACCGCGTACACCGGCAAAGATAGCAACGACTTCATCTGCAACAGGCATCGGATGATAAACCGGCTGTTTCAGCAATTCAGTCAGTCGCTCACCGCGAGACAACAGCTGTTTGGTTGCGGCATCCAAATCTGATGCAAATTGTGCAAAAGATGCCATTTCACGATATTGAGCCAATTCAAGTTTAATTTTACCAGCCACTTGTTTCATGGCTTTAATCTGCGCGGCGGATCCTACGCGGCTGACGGAAATACCGACATTTACCGCAGGACGAACACCCTGATAGAACAAGCTGGTTTCCAAGAATATCTGACCGTCGGTAATAGAAATAACGTTGGTCGGAATATAAGCAGAAACGTCACCGGCCTGCGTCTCAATAACCGGCAAAGCCGTCAAAGAACCAGCACCTTCTTCGTCATTCATTTTAGCGGCACGTTCAAGCAAACGGGAGTGCAGATAGAAAACGTCACCCGGATAAGCTTCACGCCCAGGCGGACGACGCAGCAACAGAGACATCTGGCGATATGCCGTTGCTTGCTTGGACAAGTCATCATAAAAGATGGTGGCGTGCATTCCGTTATCACGGAAAAATTCCCCCATTGCGCAACCGGAGTAAGGCGCAATAAACTGCATCGGCGCAGGATCAGAAGCTGTTGCCGCAACAACAATGGTATAATCCAAAGCACCGTGATCTTTCAAAGTTTTAACAACCTGAGCAACTGTAGAACGCTTTTGCCCGACCGCAACATAGATGCAATACATTTTTTCCTTTTCGGATTTAGCGGCATCATTAATCTGTTTCTGGTTAATAATCGTATCCAAAATGATGGCGGTTTTACCCGTTTGACGGTCACCAATAATTAATTCGCGCTGACCGCGACCGATTGGAATCAAAGCATCAACCACTTTTAATCCGGTTTGCATCGGTTCATGAACACTTTGCCGCGGAATAATACCGGGAGCCTTTACCTCAGAGTTACTAAACTCATCAGCTTTAACAGGACCTTTACCGTCAATCGGCTCACCCAAAGCATCGACCACGCGTCCCAACAGACCTTTTCCTACCGGCACGCTAACAATTTTATCGGTGCGTTTAACAATATCGCCCTCTTTAATAGATTCATCAGAACCGAAAATAACGACACCGACATTGTCTTCTTCGAGGTTAAGAGCCATTCCCTTAACACCGCTTTCAAACTCCACAAGTTCATTTGACTGAACTTTATCGAGGCCGTAAACATGGGCAATACCATCACCGACAGACAAAACGCGACCGACTTCCGAAACATCAACTTCGACGTCAGCATTCGCAATTTTATCTTTGATGATGGAGGATATTTCGCTTGCATGTACAGACATTATTGTCCACCTTTCATCATAATTTCCAAACGATTTAATTTTCCACGGATTGAATCATCAATCATGGAAGAACCAAACTTCACAATCAAACCGCCCAAAATCTCGGGACGGATTTGATAATTGACAACCACTTTGCCGGAAAGCATCTTCTCCAAAGCTGCTGTCAGATTTTTATCTTGAATCGGGCTCAATACATCTGCGGACTGAACCTCCACCTCCACAATACCGCTTTTCCGATACCAGATATGCGTAAACTCATCCAAAATCGGCAACAATTCAGCAAAACGATTATTTGAAGCAATAATATCAAGACAATTCAAAGTTTCTTTATCTAATTTCAACTTTTCAGCAATTTCAGCCAGAGCCTGTTTTTTAGACTCCAAATTCCAAACGGGATTAGCCAGATATTTAACCAAAGTTTCATCTGAGCGAAAAATATCGCTTAAACGTTTGACATCCTCAAAAACCCGAGAAACGGCATTCTTCTCTTCTGCTGCCCCATACAAAGCATCAGCATAAGTGGAAATAATTTTGGCTTTTGAAATTTTCTTCACGGCACTCTCATTTCATATTTATAATTGAGGTTATCATAAGGGGTAATTCTTTCTAATTTATTAACTTCTCACATAAAACTATAAGGGTCGACGTCAATTTCGACACGCACATTAGACGGAGGAGACACTTTGCGCAGCCATTCCCGTAAAACATCCTGAATTTTTATGTTTTTTGTTGTTTTTAAAAGCAACCGGTAACGGTACTTACCACGCAACATATATATCGGTGCCGGAGCCGGTCCCAATGTGGAAATATAGTCATTATTGGGAGCTGTTTGTCCCAACAAAACAGCTGTTTTCTCGACAATATCCCGGTTGGTTCCGGAAACAATCAATGCCGCTAACTTACCAAACGGCGGCATTCGCAGCAGGCGGCGGCTTTGTTTTTCCAAATCCAAAAACTGAGTGCGATCATTAGCCAGCAGTGCCTTAAGCACCGCATTATCCGGATAAAGGGTTTGCAGGTAAACCACACCTTTTTTCGCAGCACGCCCTGCCCGCCCCGATACCTGAGATAAAAGTTGATATGTTTGCTCTGCCGCTCGCAAGTCACTTCCCATCAGCCCTAAATCAGCATCAACAATTCCAACCAGCGTTAAACTCGGAAAATGATGCCCCTTAGCTAAAATCTGTGTTCCGATTAAAATATCGACTTCGCCTCTTTCCATACGATCAAAGACCTCAGACACTTCTGCCAACGAAGATGTTATATCACTGGAGATAACGGCAATACGCGCCTCAGGAAAACGTTTAGCCACTTCTTCAGCAATGCGCTCCACTCCGGGACCGCAAGCCGTTAACCCCTCTTCGGAATGACATTCCGGACATTCCTTGGGAATCGACATAGAATAACCGCAATGATGACAAACCAGCCGACCGGTTTTGCGATGCTCTGTCAACCAAGCCGTACAATTCGGACACTGGATACGATGCCCGCAGTCACGACAAATCGTTAAAGGCGCATAACCGCGGCGATTTAAAAACAACATGGATTGTTCATTTTTTTCAAGATTTGCTTTAAGAGCTTCCACTAATGTCGGTGCCAGCCAGGAAACTCCCCAAACACCTTTTTGCGGTTTATCCTTTTTTAAATCAATGACATTAATTTCCGGCAGAACGGCCGAGGCATAACGACTGGTCAGCTTCACACAGTCGTATTTACCTTCTTCAACATTACAAACTGTCTCCAAATCAGGGGTTGCCGTTGAAAGAATCAACGGAAATTGCTCCAGCTTAGCGCGCACTACAGCCATATCCCGTCCCTGATAATTAACGACATCTTCTTGTTTGAATGAATGATCATGACTCTCGTCAATAACCATTAACCCCAAGTCAGCATAAGGCAAAAACAGGGCTGAACGCGCACCAACAATAACTTTCACCCGATTTTCAATCACGGCTTTCCATGTATCTATTCTTTCCCTCTGCCCCAAACCAGAATGCCAGCAAGCCGGTTTCACGCCAAATCTTTTTTCAAAACGCCCCAGCCATTGGGTTGTCAAAGCAATTTCTGGAACAAGAATCAATACCTGTCGTCCCAGCTCCAGCGCACGAGCCACAGCCTCAAAATAAACTTCTGTCTTACCCGAACCGGTTACCCCATCCAGCAGCGTGACGGAAAAACCGGCACCAACTTTTTGTACCAGTTCAGCTGCCGCCATTTCCTGTTCCGCAGTTAATTCTACTTTAGAGAAGCTGCCCAGCGGCTTGTCATAGACTTTCTTTTTCTGGCGGATAATCGGCTGCAGCACCCCTGCTTGTATCAAGGTATTGACCACGCTTAAGCCCACTCCTGCCCCTTGGCAAATTTCTTTTCGTGTATAAGGAGCATGGCGCAGTAAATCCATGACATGCCAGCGGGCATCCGAGTTTTTAAGTTTCGCTTCAGCCAAAGTTTTACCACTCAGAGCATAAAGCGTTTCCACCTGATTATCATCAAATACTGCACGCACACTGATAACCATTTTCAGCACCAGACCGACAAAAGCCAAATTATATTCCGCGACAAATTTAATTAAGCTCATTAAAGCGGGAGACAATGGCGGAAAATCCAGCTTTTCAATGACTGACTTTATTTTTCCTTCCGGCAAATCAGAGGAGCGTCCATGCTTCCACACCACACCTATTTGTTCTTCTCGTCCGAAGGGAACACGAACAATCGTTCCGAGCGGAAGCTCCTCTTCGACCCTGTAGTCAAAAGGTTCATTAAACGGCAGCGGCAGCATTATTCCGATAATTGAGGTCATTATTTATCCTTGTCTAAACCTTTTTCATCATAATGCGAAAGCTGTAAAAATAAAATCCTGCCACCAGATTATCCCCACAAAACTTTTATTCTAAACGAAAATTTAAGTTCTCACCTTTAAAATGATTTTAAGGACAAAATATATGACAAGAACAATAGAATATAAGGCGGCTCCATGCGTCAAAAAACATATTTGCGAATGGCAGAGCTGGCTGCTTAACGAAAGGCGTTATTCTCCACACACGTTGGATGCATATTCGCGTGATTTAGCGGAATTTTTTGATTTTTTAAGTAATCATTTGGCAAAAGAACCGGATATCAATGATTTATCCGGACTTGATGTTCGAGATTTTCGGGCTTTTTTAAGCTTCAGAAGTGCGAAACATATTGATAAAGCGTCTTTGGCGCGTGAATTATCATCTCTGAAAAATTTTTATAAATGGCTGGGAAAACACGATATCCTTAAAAACTCAGCCATATCGGTCATCACGGCTCCCAGACGTCCGAAAGTTTTACCCAAGGCACTGGAAATTGACCAGACATTTAATGTTATTGAAATGGCGGGAGAATGTGCAACTAATTCATGGCAGGGCCTGCGAGATACGGCAATATTTACATTATTATACGGTTGCGGATTGCGTATTTCTGAGGCCCTGTCTTTGAATGTAGGAGATATAGGGGACAATGATTTTCTGCGCATTAAAGGTAAAGGCAACAAAGAAAGAATTGTGCCCATGCTGCCAATCGTTGTCGAAAAAATTAACCAATATCTTGCGGAGTGTCCTTATCAATTCCGGTTGGGAGAACCGTTATTTGTAGGAGCCCGCGGAGATAGACTTGTGCCAAGAATTGTCCAGCGACAAATGCAAAAAATCCGGGCATATCTGGGACTTTCCGATAATTTGACTCCCCATGCCCTACGGCATTCTTTTGCAACCCACCTCTTGGCGGAAGGGACAGACCTGCGCTCAATTCAAGAATTGTTAGGCCATGCGTCCCTGACCACGACCCAGCGTTATACAGATGTTCAGACTGAAACCATCAGAAAAGAATATGACAAAGCAAGGCTGTTAAGCTCGCCTGAAAGCTGATAGATAAAAGAAAAGAGGCATCTGACGGTGCCTCTTTTTATTCTTTTCCGAATTCTTTTCCGAAATAAAAGAAATTACTTTAATTTCTTTTCAACGAACTCTTCATGCTTCTTAGACTTCTTGTCATATTTCTTCAAAGTCAGTTTTTCCGGATGAGTCCGCGGATTTTTTTCAGCAAGATAAAAGGTACCGGTACCGGCAGTGCTTTCCAATTTTACTTTTACTTTAATTGCTTTTGCCATGATTCTATACTCTTTAAATTAGGTTATATCAAAACATTTAGGCGTAATATACAGTTTTTGAAACGTTTGTCAATAAGATTTTTCGGTTACAGAAATATGAAACTTTATAAAGTTTTCGGAAAAAATTAATTTTGTCTATTGTACACCCCGAAAATTTATGATACAGTAGCGTTCATAAAATATATTATTTACCTATTATGATAGCTTTCATTTTCAGGCGAATCCTAATCCAGAAATATTAACAATAAAAAAATATAACCTTATGGAAAAGAAAATTATTGCTGCAGCTCTTGCTGTCATTGCCGCTGTAACCATTTATTTCGGCGGCTGGGAGATTATCAAATTCATCGGTAACAATGTGCTTTTGTTTCCTTGGAACACCGTTGCCGTCTTGATTCTCTCATTTTGTACTATCGTACTGATGTTTTGTACGATATTTTTTCCGTACAGAATATATCTGAAAATAGTAAATACTCCTGAACCATGAAAAGATTTTTTCTCCTCTTGATTGCGGCTGCCGCAGTTGCTGCCAACGTCATTTTTCCCGGAAATAAAATAGCGGCACTCATGTTAGCTGTCATTTTCGCTGTTATCTTATTCATTAATATTCTTCCCAGATTAATCCTCTGGGCCATAAAAATGGATGAGAAACATGATCGACTAAAAAGGGAAAAACTTATAAAGAAAAAAGCAAAAGAAAAAAAAGAACGAGAAGAAAGGCTGGATAAAATCTGCCGCGAAGTGCCGCAGGAACGCCTCTCTTAACTCCTTCTCCTTAAGTTAAAGACCGGATTTATTCCGGTCTTTTTTAGTATCTGAGATAATTTAATTTTTGATGCTTTGCAACAGGTACGCATGGGCGACATCTATATCCAAATCAGATGCTGAGCGTTCTTGGCGATTGCAAATTATTACATTTTTATAACGTTGCAAAATTTTTTCAGGATCTCTGTTTTCCAATTCTCCTGCCGTACAAATATTAGGCGTAATCCCCTCTCCTGCTATTTTTTTTCCGGACGGCAGAAAAATAACTGCATTCGTCAACGCCAGACGACTGTTATTGGGTAAGTTAGTTAATTTTTGAACACTCCCCTTGCCATAACTTTGCGCTCCGATAATGATTGCACGGCTTTGTTCTTGCAAAGCACCGGCCACAACTTCTGCAGAGGAAGCTGTCTTGCCGTCTATTAAAACTGCAAGCGGCTTATCTCCTAAAATATCTCCATCCGGAGCATCGTACATTTCAACCGAATCTTTTTTTCTCCCTTGAACTGAGGATATAATTCCACCATCAAGAAACATTCCGGCAATATCTACCGCCTGTTTAAAAGTCCCACCGGGATTACTGCGTAAATCCAATATCAGACCTTTGAGATTAGAATGTTGTCGCAGGCTTTCCGCTAAAGTTTCGCGGCTATGTTTATTCATTGCCCCCAAACGAACGTATAAAATATCACCATCCATCATTCGTTTGTAAAAAGCCCGTGCAGGTTTAAATTTTGACAGCGGCTGATGACTTAACTCTAAGTCTGGATAATATGTTGAATCAACATCAAAATCTTTAATTCCATACACCAGCATAGTATCTATAATCTCAAAATCTTTCAGCGCAATTTCCGTTGAAACTTTTTTGGTCGCATTTATCAGTTTACGGGTTAAAGCAGCCCAGGCTTTGGCATCTTTTCTGTTTTCCGGCTTACGCTGTGTCAATATTAATCTGCCGCCGGCATAAACAGATATGCGTTTTCCGTCATCGGCTATTCTGATATTTGAATCTAACTTATTTAACGCCTTTAATGACGGGACAGCCAATTGCTCAATCTCTGCCGGCAAAACATATTCATCAAGCACCAATTGATAGACTTGCATTAAGACTTCTATATCATCCGCTCGAGCGGGAAAACAGACTAAAGATAACAGCAAGGTGAAAGCTATAAATTTTTTCATTGTTTTTGCTCAGCCTTTTTCCGATTATTTTGTTTTAATTTCTGCTTACGTTGTTTTTTAGATAATTTTGACTTCTTTTTACATTTTTTCAACGGTTTCAGACCGCAGTCATCCAGCAAAGAAAAAGTTAATGCCCCATTTAACGCAGATGCCTCCGTCAGTCGGGCAGTAAGTGAATCTCCCAGCATAAAGCTCCGACCGGTTTTAACACCTTTCAATTCAGTATTTCCATCTGTCAGACGGTAGCTGTCTTTAGGCAGGCTGCGCATTGGGATTAAACCGTCTGCCCCTAAATTTTCGATTGAAACAAACACTCCGGCATTAGTCAGTCCGGAAATTCTGACCTCAAAATCAGCTCCGACGGATGGCTGCAAATAAGCTGAAACATAACGAGCCACAGAATCTCGCTCTGCTTGCGCTGCAGCTCGTTCCGTTTCGCCGAGGTGTCCCCCAATCTGCTTAAACAACGCAATATCCGCACAATCTTCCAAAGCACCGGAATCAGGCATTGCACAAGCTTTGATTAAAGCGCGATGCACCAGTAAATCAGCATAACGACGAATCGGCGATGTAAAATGTGCGTAATCATGCAAAGCTAATCCGAAATGCCCTATATTTTCAGGACTATATCCTGCCTGACACTGCAACCGCATAATCAGACTATTTATTCCCATTCCCAGATTATGCTTGCGGCTTTCTTCCAACAAATGATTAAAATGTGCGGCTTTAAGAGACGGATAATCCGGTAGTTTCATATGCAGACTGCGCAGCAACGGTTCAATATCTTTCAGTTTTTCTTCACGCGGTTTTTCATGCACTCGAAACATTATCGGCAGATTGCTCTTTTCTAATTGCTTAGCGGCTGATACATTAGCTGCAATCATAAATTCTTCCACAATTTCATGGCTCAGAAAATGCTCCGCCCGACTTACAGAAAGAATCTGTCCGTCAGCATCAACCTTAACTTTGATTTCTGACGGTTCCAAATCCAAAGCTCCTCGTTTTTCCCGCGCCTTTCGCAAGACAAAATAAGCTTCATACAATGGTTGGATAACAGACTTGAACAAGCCTGACGTTTGAAGAGAATGTCTGCCTTCAAATGCGTTTTGCACTTCACGATAAGTCAGGCGTGCAGCTGATTTCATCAACGCGCGGCGAAAATCATAGGCTTCAAGATTACCGTTATGGTCTATCTCCATAAAACAAGCGATACAAGGACGGATTTCTTTCGGTCGCAACGAACATAAATCATTGCTTAACAGCTCGGGAAGCATCGGCACAACCAGGTTCGGCAGATAAACCGAATTACCGCGTCGATAAGCTTCGCGGTCAATTTCACTGCCGGGGAGAACATAACAAGTCACATCGGCAATAGCAACAATCAGCCGAAAACCTCGGTTTGTTTTTTCAGCATAAACAGCATCGTCAAAATCTTTTGAATCATCCCCATCTATTGTTACCAACGGCAGATTGGTCAAATCCTCCCTTCCGGCGCGGCGATAAGCCGGAAGGCGAGACGTTTCCTTTAAAACCGCCTCAGGAAAGACATCTCTGATGCCATATTTTTCCAATATGATTAAGTCCGTGGCTTTGCTTAAATTAAAACGTCCATAATTTTTAATAATTTTGGCCTGTTTAAATTTACGCTCGCCAATAAGTGCAACTTTTACAAAATCTCCGACTTTAGAATTACCCAATTCATCAAGCAGATAATCCATGCGCGAATTTTTTTCGGCAGATTTGAGATAATATTTTCCGCCGCGAATTTCCACAACACCGTAAACCTGCTCAATCTCGCAGCCGGCTTTTTCCGTACGCGCCAAAGGTTTTGCCCACCAAGTTCCTTTACGTTGTGACAAACGCGCAATAAAACGATCTCCCTCGGCCAGAGCCGGTTTTATTCTTCCATTCCCTGACAGATAGATCGGACAGCCGAGAGGGTTATCCTCAACATCAACCGTTACCGCCATTAAATCGCCATCGTCGGATAGACCGCTGACTTCCAACAAGGCATTATCAGGGAGATTGCACTTTTTATTTTTTTTATAGTGTTTGTTACTCATTTATTTTTTATTTCCGCAATCAAGGCTGTATGATCAGAGGGTTTGCTTTCGGCCCGCGGTGTCTTATCTACATTACATGAAGCCAAACGGTCAGCCGCTTTCGGAGACAGCCACAAATAATCAATACGCAACCCCATATCATTAGCAAAAGCACCACCGGCATAATCCCAATATGTGTAACCGCTGAGCGGCAACGGATAGAATGCGCGAAAAGCATCTGTCCATCCTTGATATTCTATCGCTTTCAAACGTTGAATAACCTCGGGGCGAAACAGCGCGTTTTTGCGAAACAATTCAGGATTATAAACATCATTATCTGTCAGGATAACGTTAAAATCTCCGCCAAGGATAACGGGTTCCGGCAGATGAAGCAATGTCGCGGCGTGTCGGTACAAGGCTTCCATCCAACGTAATTTATATGTAAATTTTGATGTATCGTCAGGGTCATTATATGGCGGATTGCCGTTTGGTAAGTAAATTGATGCTACTCGGATATTCTCGCCGTTGACGGAAACGACAGCCTCCAAATAGCGGGCTTGCTCATCCTCAAAACCGGGTAAGCCTTCCCTGACAATTTTAATTTTATGTCTGCTCAATATCGCAACGCCGTTATAACTTTTCTGCCCAAGAATTTTAGCATCATAGCCTGCTGTCTGAAACTCAAAAAACGGAAAACCGTTAAACTCGGTTTTTATCTCCTGCAGCAAAACAATATCCGGCTGAACTTTGGCCAACCATGGCAGTAGGTTTTCCATACGGGCATTGACTGAGTTGACATTAAACGTTGCGATTTTCATTTTATACCTTTTTTAAACTGTTTGTTATAATGTAATGCAAAATTATATCGTTGGAAAGGGAAAAATATGGAACTTGCAAATTATGCCTTAACGCCGGAAAAAAGCCGTGGGCGTCTGTATCATGATTTTACCAATGTTATTCGTTCACCTTTTCAACGCGATCGCGACAGACTGATACACTCTTCGGCATTTCGCAGACTGGACGGCAAAACACAGGTGTTTGCATATCATGAAGGAAAAAACTACCGCACAAGATTGACACATAGTATTGAAGTCGCTCAAATTACCCGCACAATCTGTAAGTCATTAAATCTGAATGAAGAACTCGGTGAAGCCATCGCTTTGGCTCATGATCTCGGTCATTCTCCTTTCGGTCATGCCGGAGAGCGCGGCTTGCAAAATGTTATGGCTAAATTCGGCGGATTTGATCACAATATTCAATCACTCAAAATCATGACAAAGCTTGAACGACATTACCCAGAATTTCCCGGCTTAAACCTAACATGGGAGACGCTGGAAGGAACTGTTAAACATAATGGTCCGATAAAAAAAGCATCAAACATCTATTTGAAAAATTTTAACAAACAATATGACTTGGATTTGAAAAATTATCCTTCCCTGGAGGGACAAGTCGGAGCCGCAGCAGATGATATCGCCTATAATAATCATGATATTGATGATGGGTTCAATGCCGGATTTTTTACAATCAACCAACTGCGAGAACTACCGTTTATCAATAATATTCTTATTGAGTTTGAAAAAGAAAATCCCGCTTGCGACGATAAATTAAAGATTTATGCCGTTACCAGAAACATGATTGCGCGAATGATTTTTGATGTTTTACGCAATACAAAAAATAATTTGCAAAAATTCAACATCCAAAATGATACGGATGTTCGCCGTCAAAAATCACTGATTGTTGATTTTTCTGATGAGATGAAAGATGAAATCAAGCAACTGCGTATTTTTTTGAAAGATTATTTTTACACTCATACCAGCGTAGCACGAATGGATATGAAATCACAGAAAATTATTGAAGAACTGTTTAATGTTTTCATGAATGATTATAAATTATTGCCTATGGATTTACGCAACAGCCTTTCTTCTCACTGCAAAGATGCCGAAGCCGCTGAAATTATTTGCGAATATATTGCCTGCATGACAGATATGTCGGCAGTGGAAGAACACCGCAAACTCTTTGATGTCCACACCAGATTTTAAGAAAACAGTTAAGAGCTTGTAAAGAATTATTGTTTATAGTAACAAAAAAAATATTGCATTAACAGGAGACAACATATGTTTCAAGATTTTCCGGAAGACAATAAAGGCGATGATTTTCTGAACGAATTTCGCCAGAAAATTGCCGATCAATCATCCGCCAGCATTGAAGAAAGACGCAACGAACTGAAACGGTCTAAGAGCGTGTTTATCGGTGCGGTTTCCGGAGTGGCTTTAGCCGGTGTTGTCGGCTGGTTTATATTAGCTCCGCAATATGCTGATAACGGCAATGTTGAAATTCCGGTTATCAGACGACCGCAAACAGCTGTAAAAGTTCAGCCCAGCGAGCCCGGCGGTATGGAAATTTTAAATCAAGACAAGAGTGTTTATGATATTATAGAAAAGAAAGGCAATGAACCTGTCGTTGAAAATTTATTGCCGCCTCCAGAACAACCAAGACTTCCGGAAATTGTTGCCAGTGCGCCGCTGCCTCAACCTGAACCTGTTGTTACGGATGTGGTTGACAATCGATTACAGACGAATGATATCATTCCAGAAACAACTGTCGGTGCAGCTCCTGTTCAAGCTCTTAAAGAAACAGCTCCTGTTCAACAGGTCATGACTCAAACCGGAGATGCTCCGGAGGTTAAAGTTATCGGCTTAAAAGAAGTTGTTCAACAAGATAATGCTAAAGCTGCAGCCGATAATATCGTTGCTGTTCCGGCCAAAGCTCCGGAAATTGTTCAGACGGCACCCAAAACGCTTGAAGCTCCCAAAAAAGCATTGCCCGGAATGTGGCAGATTCAGTTGATGTCATCTCCCAACAAGCAAGCTGTTGAAAAAGCATGGCAGACATTAACAAAAAAATATAAAATGTTGGCTAATCAACCGCATGAAATTGAAGCGGCGGATTTGGATTTTGACAAAACCTTTTATCGTCTAAAAGCAGGTGCCTTTGCCGATCGTAACGGAGCGGACGAATTATGCAAAGACATTAAAGCTCTCGGCGGAACCTGTATTGTAAAGAAAAAATAAAATGTGGAACGATTTGGTTTTTAAGTTCATTCCTTTGATGACGGCAATCATTTTGCATGAAATTGCTCACGGTTATGCCGCGTTATGGATGGGAGATGATACGGCTCAGAATCAAGGGCGTTTATCATTTAATCCGCTTAAACATATTGACCCGTTCGGCACAATTCTTTTACCTTTAATGTTATGGATTGCTCACGCCGGAATTATTCTCGGCTGGGCTAAACCGGTCCCGGTTGATTTCAGCAGACTGAAACATCCCCGCAAAGGGATGTTTTGGGTATCTGCTGCAGGAATTATCATGAATATCTGGCTGGCGGTTATTTCGGCTTTGATTATGTTGTTAATACCGTTTATTCATAATCCATACAGTCAGATGCTTTTGAATATGTTTTTCCTGAATATGATTGTTTTTAATATTGTCATCGCACTATTTAATGCATTGCCGATTCCCCCGCTGGACGGTTCAAAAATTTTCTTCGGCTGGATAAATAAACCTTGGGCTGTTAAATATATCAATTCCGGGAAAGTCGGACTGGCCGTCATTGTTTTTTTGGTTTTTATTTTGCCTGAAATAGGACGAGCTTTCGGATGGAATTGGAATCTGTTTCGTCATTATATTATTGGCACAACCCGCTTTTTAACCTCATTACTGGTGTAGGAGGCTAGGATGGAAAGGCCGATTTTAGCAGCCATGCTTTCATGTTCATCCACCTGTCTCAGTGATGATGAAAAACGGCTTTTTTCAAAGTATAACCCTTTAGGTATCAGCTTATTTGCCAGAAACATCGCAAACGCTGAGCAAATCAAAAATCTGGTACAAGAGATAAAAGAGACTATCGGCAGAGACGATGTTTTGATTGCCGTTGATCAGGAAGGCGGACGAGTTTGTCGTTTACAAGGCGAGAATTTTAATCCTTTGGCTTCTATGCAACAGCTTGGTAAAACTCTTGAAAATCATTCGCTGGAACAGACTGTTAAAACAGTGGCTCAGCATGTTATTTTAACTTGCGAAGATTTAAAAAAATCTGGAATTAACTTTAATTATGCTCCGGTACTGGATATTGTTTATCCTGATACCACCCCTGCTCTGCGCAGTCGCTGTCTGAGTGATGATGAAAAGCTGACCGCAACATTGGGCAGAGTTATGCTGGAAGAGTATTTCCAAAATGGTATATGCCCTTGTATAAAACATCTTCCGGGGCATGGCAGAGCGACAACTGATCCGCATTTACATTTACCCATTGTCCATGCATCGTTAAAAGAACTGGAAAAAGATTTTTATCCGTTTCAACAATTAAACTATGCTCCGGCAGGAATGACCGCTCATATTGTTATTGAAGCAATAGATAAACTTCCGGCAACGCAATCACCCAAAGTCATTAAAGAAATTATCCGAGGTATTATCGGTTTTGACGGATTATTGATTTCTGATGCCATTGATATGAAAGCGTTGTCAGGAACTGTTGCTGAAAAAGCTCAAACCTCACTAACAGCAGGATGTGATGCCATTTGTTATTGCTCCGGAAAGATTGAAGAAATGACAGAGGTTTGCAAAACAAGTACAAATTTAGCGGATAAATCGCTGATTAGATTTGCAAAAGTTAAAAATATCATCCAAAGTAAATTTAATAAGGAAGCTTTGGCAGATGATTACTATCAAACCGTTGGTAAAATTGAGACTTATGACAGTCAATATGATGCCACAGAGGTGTTACACCAAATGCAACAAAAAAATTAAATAAGGAGAAAAATATGTTTTCAGGTTTTTGGGGTTGGTTCTTAGTTGTGGTTATTGTTGCCGTTATTTTCGGTGCAGGCAAACTTCCCGAGTTGCGTAAAGAAGCTGAAGAAAAATTAAAGCTAGGAATGGCTGTTCTGGAAAAAAGCAAAGAAGAGCTGAATAAAAAAATCGCTGAAAAGGCTCAAAAAACTAAGGTTTCACCGAAAAAAGAAACTAAAGAAGAGGTTCCGACCGATGAACCTCCTGCTGCTGGGGAACAGTAATTCTTAACAATAAAAAACTGCGGTCTGACAGATTGCAGTTTTTTTATTATTCCTTAAGAAAACAAAAAAAGATGGATTTTAAGCTATATTTATGTTAGCATGATATATAAACCATTGGAGAAGAACAATGAGTGTATCGTCAACCAGTAAAGTGTCGAGCTCTTCCTCCCCGATAAAACGCACAGAACGTCGTTATGGGACAGGAGCCGAAGGTAATCCTTTCGTGGAAGTTATTGATACCACGAATAATGTTTTGATTCGGGATGGCTCCGAAGAAAATCCCCAACAACAAACCGCATATGATAATCAGGAAAAAGAAGAAAAACGAAACAATATTTCGTCCTCTTCCGCTTATGTGTCTGCCGGAGCCATAGAAGCTCTCAGTGCCAGCGGCGTTTATGATATTTCCGATACGCCGACTGACACTCCACATAATAAAGTTAATGTTTATGACAATAATCAAGCCATTATCGGTGATGATAATGATAATGCCGCAGATAATCCCTATCTTAAACATTTCTATGAAAATAATAAAATATTGGAAGAAGTCGATAAGTTCGTTTAAATGCTCTAAACTCCGCGCACACCCCGAGTATTAAGTGCAATTTGAATGATAGAAGCTCTC
>CANDEX010000004.1 GCA_947383875.1 uncultured Azospirillum sp.
TGTCAGTTCCCATGTCGGGGCGAAGTTTTTGGTTGTTCCGGGAAAGAATGGTTTTGTTTTTGAAAATGAAAATTCTGAATCGTTGAGTCAGATGATCATGCAGATGATTGATTGTCGGGATAGTTTGTCGGAAATGGGATGTTTTTCTCGGCAACAATATGAAAATTACGGTACGCCGGAGAGTTTTCAAAAGAAGTTTTTAAGTTTATTGAAAAGATAATGTTTGAAAAAAAATCCCGGATTATTCCGGGATTTTTTTAGTGTTTAGTGCAGCGTTTGGAGAGCAGAGACGCGCCAATACCGATAAAGATAATCGTGAAAGTTATGGCCAGCGAATGCCAAGGTTCAATTTCTACGCCCAAGTGAGGCAGAAAGATTTTGCTGCCGATAAATATCAGGATAACGGACAAAGCTTGCTTGAGGTATGTAAAGCGGCAGACAGCAGCTTCCAACAGGAAATATAAGGCACGCAGGCCGAGGATGGCAAAAATATTACTGGTGTAGATAATGAAGATATCCTGTGTGATTAGAAAGATGGCCGGAATGCTGTCTAACGCGAAGATGACATCCATGGTTTCGACAATCAATAAGGCGAAAAACAGGGGGGTGATGTAGTGATGACCGTTTTCTTTAACAAAGAAATGTTCGCCGCGAAGTTCATGGGTCACATGAAAGTATTTGGATATTATCTTGTATAACCGAGTGTCTCTCAGCGGTGTTTCTTCTTCCGCAGCCGGCAGAACCATTTTGATACCGGTGTAGAGCAGGAAAGCAGAGAACAGATATAATACCCAGTGGAATTCTCTAATCAAAGCATCTCCGATAAAAATCAGGAGGCCGCGCATCAGCAGAGCACCGAGTATTCCCCAGAAAAGAACGCGATGTTGGTACATCCGGGGAATTTGCAGCGATGTAAAAATCAAGGAAATGATGAAGACGTTATCCAGTGATAAGCTTTTTTCAACCAGAAAACCAGTATAGAACAGCAGTCCTTTATCAATGCCTTCTTCGTACATAACAAAAAGGCCAAATATGCAGGCGGCGAGAATGTAAACAATGCAGAGAATGAGGGTATGCATAAAATTGGGAACTTCATTCTTGCGGTTAAAAAACAGCAAATCCCATAATAGCAGGATAATAACGGCAACGCCGAAAACGCTCCACATAACAGATTCCGGTAAAACAGGATGGTTGGTGAAGAGAGAGCTGATTTTTTCCATGGTGTCAACAGTTCGGTTAGAGGTTGTTCTTTGAATTAAGATGTAGTTCATATCCGTTGTATCGTCAATGTTTGAGGTGTTTTAATCAACAGAAGTCCTTAGAATAAAATAAATTTATTGAATGGTTTGTTTCTGTTGCTATAATTTTTGTATAGATTTTAATTCCTATTTTGAGAGGTTTGTTTATGACTGTTGATGCTGTATCTCCCAGCCGGTGTGTGGGGTGTCATGCCTGTTTTAATATTTGTCCGGTGCGGGCGATTACAATGGTGGAAAATGAGGAAGGATTCAAATACCCGCAGTTAGACAAGCAGACCTGTGTTAATTGCGGAAAATGTGAAAAAGTATGTCCGGCTTTAATCGGGCATCCGCTTACTCATGACAAATCTCCCGAATTTTATGCCGTGTGGAATAAAGAAAATGATATTCGCCGTCAAAGCTCATCCGGCGGGATGTTTCGGATATTGGCAGAAGAAATTATCGCTGAAGGCGGTGTCGTTTACGGTGCGGCATTTGATGAAGCGAATCATCTGCGTCATATTCGTGTGGAAAATGTGGATGAATTGGGAGCTTTAATGGGCTCTAAGTATGTGCAAAGCGACATCGGCACAATGCTGGGGCAGGTGCGGGCAGATTTGCGAAACGGGCGGCAGGTTTTGTTCTCGGGAACGCCTTGTCAAGTTGCCGGGTTATATGCTTTTCTGGGCGGAAATCATGAAAACCTGTTGACGGTGGATGTGTTGTGCCATGGTGTTCCCTCTCCGGGTGTTTTTCAGCGTTATTTGGAGGGAATCGGTGTTGACGGCGGTTGTCGGATTGAGTTCCGTAATAAAGATAAAGGCTGGAAACGTTTTAGCTTAATTGTTGCCGATAAAGTGCATGAAATGTTGGATGAAAATTCTTATATGAAAGGTTTTTTGAGCAACCTTTATCTGCGACCAAGCTGTGCTGAGTGTCAATTTGTCGGTTGTAAACGTATCGGTGATGTGACACTGGGGGATTTTTGGGGTGTGAATGCTTTTCGTAAAAAATATGATGACGATTTGGGAACGTCGTTGGTTTTGCTAAATTCCCAAAAGGGAAAGTTAATGTTTGAGGCTTTGCGTTCTCGCTATGCATTGGCTGAACAGGTGCCTGATGCCAGTGCGATACCGGCGAATCCGACATTGATGCATAGTTCAACTCCGTCACTTTTAAGAGAGGCTTTTTTTGCAGATTATAAATCCGGCCTCAGTTGGCAAGAACTTGAAGAAAAATATATGTCGTCATCGGCACCGTTTGTTCGTCGTAAAGTCGGTATTTTGAATTTACAGCATAGTCCTAATTTCGGTGCTTGTCTGGTGGCTTATGCTTTGCAGACGGCTATAGAGCGTTGCGGCAGTCGGGCAACAATCATTGATTATCGTTTGTGGAAAAAGTCTCGGCTATTCAGCAAGGCTTATCGTCGTGAAAAGGCTGAAAATAAAAATTTTGAAAAGTTCCGTAATAAATTTTTGAAAAGAACCAAGCCTTGTTATGATGCGGATGATTTGGCATTGTTGAATGCTCGATTTGACACTTTTGTTACCGGAAGTGATCAAGTTTGGCGTTTTCGTTATGTTTATCGTTCATTAAAAGAATTTTTGCTGGCTTTTGCCGCTCCGCACAAGACCTTATTTTCCTATGCTGCCAGTTTGGGAATCGATTATTGGGAAGGAAATGACGAGGCAACGGAAACCGTATGTCAAAATTTGCAGCGTTTTAACAGTATATCCGTCAGAGAAGAGTCCGGTGTTGATATTTGCCGAGATATGTTTGGTGTTGAAGCTGTACGGGTGATTGATCCGACACTGTTATTAGGGGCTGAAGATTATGAACCGGTGATGAAAAATGAAAAGTCAGTTCCGGTTAAACCCTATTTGGCAAAGATGATTTTGGATGAAAATCCGGAAACAGAGCGAGAAATTGTGCGCTTAGCAAAAGAAAAAGGATGGGACATTATTGATATTTATGGCGAAAAGAAAATGATTGGCGGAAAGGAGACTGTTGTATGTCGTTCGGTCGGCGAATGGCTGAAGTTGTTGCAGAATGCGGCGTATGTACTGACGGATTCTTTTCATTGTGTTTGTTTTTCTGTCCTTTTTAGGCGTCCGTTTACTTGTGTGATTAATCCGGTACGCGGGGCTTCCCGATTAGAAAATTTATTGGGGATTTTGGGTTTGCGTCATCGGTTGGTGGCGAAACTTGATGGTTATTTTCTTGATGAAAATGCAACAGATTATGATGAAGTTAATAAAATTTTGGCTGCGGAACGTCAGAAGGGGTATGATTATCTAAAGAATTGTTTGTGTCAGCCCGGAAAATCTTTAGCTCCGAAGAAACGGGTTCAGGTGTTGTATTTGTTTGGTTTTCTGCCTTTAGGGCGAAAAATTGTTAAGGGTGAGGTTGAAATCTTTAAGTTGTTTAATATTATACCTCTTATGAAAATTCAAAATCTGCCGACCAGGCGGAAATATTTTTTGGGCGGATTTATGCCCTTATTGACCCTTAAAAACAAAGGCAGAAGCAGGTGTTAAACGACTATACCCGAAAACAAAAAGCAGTTATCTTCTTATGGACTGCCGGATTGATTTGGATATTAGCTATGACAATACGCAGTACGGATTGGCGTTTTGCCGATCGAAGCAGTGCCGGTTTGGCTCCTTTACCGGAAACAGTTCGGGAAGCTGTTGTTCAGGTTTATGCAGCACGCGCTTTCAGTTGGCGCGGTGCTTTTGCTGTTCATAGTTGGATAGCCGTAAAACCTGAAAATGCGGATAAATATACCATATATCAGGTGATGGGCTGGTATTTACGGCGTGGTTTGCCGGCGGTTTCCGTTTCTACAGGTATTCCCGACAGGCGTTGGTATGGGGCGGAACCGATGTTGATTGGTGAAATAAGAGGGGCTGAAGCGCAGGAGGCGATTCCGCTCATAGAAAAGGCTGTGGCGGATTATCCTTATGCGCGAGAATATCGGGCTTGGCCGGGGCCGAATAGCAATACTTTTATCTCTTATATTATTCGAAATGTGCCGCAGTTGAAAGTAGCTTTGCCGTCATTGGCGATTGGTAAAGACTGGTTGGTCGGGAATAAATTATTTGCCGTCAGCGAGAGTAAAAGCGGCTGGCAGTTTTCCTTATATGGCTTGTTGGGGATTGCGTTGGGCTGGTATGAAGGAATAGAAATTAATATTCTGGGGTTGAATTTCGGGATAGACATCCGGCGGCCGGCACTGAAATTACCTTTAATCGGCCGCATCGGAATGCCTGAAATTTAAGTTAGCTTTTCATCAGAATTGACAGGTTATGGGTAAATAATTTGACGGAGATGGCCAACAGGATAATGCCGAAGAATTTTTGCAGCATATAGATTGTTCCGGCTCCCAGAAGTTTGTCTATTCTGCGGGTGAGTCTCAAAACAATGTAAACCCATGCCACATTCAGCAATACAGCAAGTATGATGTTGATGTTTGCATATTGAGAACGGATAGAAAGCAGCGTGGTTAATGCGCCGGCACCGGCAATTAACGGAAAAACAACGGGAACGAAAGTTGCTTCTTTAGGCGAATCCGGGGCATTTTTAAAAATTTCAATATCCAAAATCATTTCTAATGCCATAACGAAAATAATCAGCGAACCGGCAATAGCGAAAGATGAAATATCAACATGGAACAGATTTAAAAATGCTTCTCCGACATAGAAAAAACCTAAAAACATGACCAAAGACATAATGGCTGCTTTTTTGGCATCTATTTGTTTGCCTTTCTTTTTCAGGCTGAGAAAAATAGGAATTGAGCCGGTGACGTCTATTACGGCAAACAAGATGACAAATGCACTGATAAATTCTTGAAAACTAAATTGGCTGAACATTGTTTCCTCTGTATGGATTGTTAAAGATAAATTATACAGGGTATATAGCCAGTTACCGTTTAATTTTCAGTTAAACTTTTGTGGTTGGACAAAGTTTATTTTGCCATTCGTCAACTTTGAATCCGGTAAGAACGAAATCTTTGCCGATGAGCAGTGGACGCTTAACCAGCATTCCGTTGGAGGCTAACAGTTTAAACTGTTCGTCTTCACTCATCGTTGGCAGTTTATCTTTCAGCTGCATCGATTTATAAAGCAGCCCTGAAGTGTTGACAAAGCGTTTTAATGGTAAGCCGCTGCGTTTATACCAGTCTTTAAGTTCTTGCGCTGAAGGGTTGTTTTCAACAATGTGGCGATTGGTGTAATCAATATGATGCTCTTCCAGCCAAGTTTTTGCTTTTTGGCAGGTGGAGCATTTGGGGTATTCTAAAAACAGCAGAGCCATGATAAAAAATCCTTAAATAATTGCTTTTGGTTAATATAGAACATATATTTATCAGAGGCAATACATGAAAGGATTATCAGATGAGACAATTGGACGGATTATTAATTTGGATGGGAATAGGGGCCTTTATTTTATTTATGGTGCTGTTTTCGTTTTATGCGCTGTCTATATTGTTGCCGGTTATTTTGGTGTTGGCCGGAATATCTTTTTTACTTAATCAGGGGCGGCGTTTTTATTGGAATTATAAAGGTAAAAATCATATGTCAGCCTATCGCAGCGGCAAAAAAGAATCCCAGAATCCGAAAATAATTGATGTCGAATATGAAATTATTGATGAAGATAAGAAATAAAATAAAGGCACCGTAAGGTGCCTTTATTAACTTAGATGACTTTCTGCTTTTGGCGAGAAACCAGATCTGGTGCCTGTATATCATTTTTTTCGAATTTGTAGATATTTCCTTGAGAGGAAGTGTATCCGGTCAAGACGTTTTGAACAATTTGGTCTTTTTGTTCAGAAATTTTTTGCCAGGTCAGATTGTTGCGGACATAGTTGTTGCCGTTAGCGGCAATATTTTGACGTAAAGCTTCATCGTTAAGCAGCAATTTAAGTGCTTTAATCTGACGCCAGCGGTCTTTTTCCTGAGATGGCGCATAGATGCCGAGAGCTTTTGAAAAATCTTGATTATCGTCACGGATGTCTGCGCAATGAGCAAAATCATTAAAACCGCTGCGGCCGACGATAACAGCAGTGCCACACCCCATTGCTTCAATCGGAACCATACCGAAAGCTTCATTCAGACTGGACATTACGAAAACAGAAGAAACATTATATACACGAGCCATTTCTTTTTGATTCAAAGAAGGGAGGAAGATAACTCTGTCTTCTACATCTTTTAGAATATCACGGCATTCCTGAGTAACAGGGTTACCGATTTCACCGCTGACCATATAGATGACAGACGGGTCTTCTTTCATGATTTCACGCATAGAACGTGACAACTCGCTGAAGCCCTTGTCGCGAACAACACGACCAAGAGATGAAACGACTTTTTTATCTGTCAAATCAATGCTGCAATCTTCGTTATAAATATTTTTGTAGTTGAAGTGATATTTCAATTTGTGCAGATTTTGCGGAGACAGCGGTTGGAAAATTTTATCATTATATCCCGGAGGAATGATGGTGATTTTGTTTAAATCAGCCAAATAAGGAGCTGTCAGCAAGCGGGTTTGTTCATCGGGAGAAGTGGCGATGATGATGTCTGATTTGTGGAACGCAAAGGTTTCGTGTTCAATGCGTTGTTCAAAATTGTGCCATTGCCATTCTGCTTCGCTGATGTTGCCTGATTGGTATTGCGGCAGGTTGCGCTCATATTTTTTATGTCCCAGCGAATGGCTGGTGACGAGCATTACCGGGCGACGGCCTGTTTCTTCTTCAATTTTGCTGCATAACATATCGGCAGCCAGCATACCGTCACGGTAGTGACCTTCTACAACTTCGATATTTTCAATGCAATTTTCCTTTTGGTAAAAGTCGTAGAGATTGTTAATCAATTCCGGGAGCAGAGGAACGATTTCCTCTTTAGGAACAAAGTTGAAATGTCCGCCGGAGGGAATACGTAATACCCGGCTGCGAATTGTAGAACTTTCATGCCATTGCAGTTCTACAGTGTAGTTTAAGTCTGAGCCGAGGTCGCGTGCAATGCCGCCAAACTGAGGACAAATGCGCGGATCTACACGGCGGGTAACCAGGTCAACATCATAATTGTTGGAATTTGCAGCTAAAGCTTTTACATAGTAAACCTGACCGCCGGTATCCTGACCCGTAATAACTTTTTTAGATGTTACTTTAGTTGTGGGATAACCTTTTTCATCCAGTTCAAATGCAAAGTCACCTTCAACCAAGCCATGTGTTGAAAACATGACTTTTAATTTTTTTGTCATTGTCAAAAAACTCCATTAAATTAATAACCATTTAATGGGTTTAATGTAACAACTATCCTGTTAGAGTCAACAAATTTAAAGGTTGGGTGTTTTTTTTGTATATTATTTTATAGATAATAGTTTTAGAGGTTAAATAGATGACTGTATGCAAAAGATAAGCCTATCATAAAGTTGCTGCCTGACTTAGGTGCTTCTCTTGATTGGGCTTCAAAGTAAGATATGTAAGGTGCTATGCTTAAGTCTTTGTGGATTTTTACATCCATTCGGCTGGTGAGGTTGAATTCATATTTGAAATCCGTGCCGACATACCGGCTGTATACAAAATAATCCCGGAAATAACTGTCAAGTTGGAATTTAACGCCTTCACGCAGCGGATATTCGGCGCGGATGCCAATTTCATAAGCGGTTTTTGTGTCGCTGGGGGTATAGGTCATGTCTAATTCTTCGACCAATGCAGCATAAATTTCTTTGATATATGTACCGTTGAAAAGTTTGATACCACCTTTCCCGCGCAGCGTTTTATTACGCGGAGCATCAGTGTTGGCTGTGAATTCCGTCTGATAACCTAGACTGGCGAACGGGCCGACATCGGCTTCTTCATATTTCCACATTTTGCGCGCATAGTCGCTGGTGAGCAAAATTTTATCAGCATTTTCAGAAGATGTGGTTGTGCCATCAGCTTTTTTGAGTTTTGTTTTTCCGTATTCCATAAATATCGTATTGTTCCACTGATAATCCGGTTGGCTGTATTCTAAAGCAAAATCAAACACGCCTTTCAGCAATGTTTCGCTGTCAGCACTGAGTTGTGAATTGGGGGAATTTTGATATTGTTCGGCATTGGAAACAGAAGTGGAAGACATTTCCAGAGCTACTCTGCGAAAATCTGCCCGCCAGCCGTTGAAATTATTATCGGCGGCCAAAGTCGGGAAGGCAACTAAACTTAAAACACAAACAGCAGTTATATTGCGCAGCATATTTATTCTCTCCAAAAGTTATATAGCCGATTGTTTTAATAGTTAGTCGCTAAATTGAGGATTACAACGTCTGATTTGAAGTAAAAAAGTTTTTTGTCAATAAAACCCTTATGGTATTTGGATTTATAATTGTTTTGTGGAATAATTCAGAAGCTATTTCTTGAAAGGCAAAACAAATGTTTGGATTTAGAAAAAAGAAAAAATATCCTAAGGCGGGTGTGACGCATCCGTTGGCCAACAAACTTACCAGTAAAGGGAATAATCAGATTCAAATTGCGGATAATCAAAATATTGAAGTATTTGTTGTTGGTGCGAATAACAAGATTGTCATTGAACCCAGAGCGGGAGATATGTCAGGCAGAATCGGCATTTATGTTTATGGCGATAATAATCAGATTACGATTGGTAAAAATAATGTTTTTGAAGGTTTATTTATGATTGTCGGGCAAAATCATTATAATCACGGAAAATGTAATAATACCGTAGTGGCAATTGGTGATAATAATTCTTTTGGTTCTTTTGAGGTTGATATTTTGAACAGTCATTCGCGATTGCAGATAGGAAATGATTGTATGTTTTCAAAGGGGATAATTCTTTATCATACAGACGGGCATCCGGTTTTGGAGGTTGAAAGCGGTAAAATTCTGAACAAGGTAAGAGATATGATTATCGGAAATCACTGTTGGGTGGGGCGTAACGTAACGATTTTGAAAAATTGTTGTATTCCGGATGATACGATAATTGGTTTTGGAGCGGTTGTGTCTTCTTCTTTTGCCGAACAACATACGGCTATTGCCGGGAATCCAGCTGTTGTTGTCAAAAAAGGTGTGACTTGGGCACAGCGTGCGGATGGTTATATTGAAAATGAGTTATAATTTTTTGCAAAGAAGAAAAAATAGTTATTGACAATGGCATGAGAATTTATTATTAAATACCACGAAGCCCATGGCGGGGTAGCTCAGTTGGTTAGAGCGGTGGAATCATAATCCATGTGTCGGCGGTTCGAATCCGCCCCTCGCTACCAATAAAAAATAACGCTCTCTTTTAGAGGGCGTTATTTTTTATTGAAATGAAGACAGGAGAAGGGGGGGCAAGGTTTGAAATGAGGAAGTGAGGGAAAGGTATGGAAGATAAGTTTAGAATAAATATGGAGAATTACATGATCATAAATCGAGATACATGGGATAGGAAGGAATATTTTGAACATTACCTTTCGGACAGAAATTAGAATTCATTCTTATTTGTCAGACTATCATAGCGTTTGTGGATGCACTGAATGGCGGTTTTATGTACGCCAGGGGTGATATTATAATAAATAAATCTTCCATCTCTGCGACTGGTGACAAAGCCGTCATCGCGCAATCGTTTTAAATATTGCGAAACTTTGAGCTGCTGATTATCTGTGCCTTTGACAATATCAGTTACATTGCTTTCACCATTGAGTGTCAGATATTCCAAAATGCGCATTTTATCATAATTAGCGAATAGTTTAATTTGGTTTGCGACCATTCCGGTATAGTCTCGGGGTAATATAGCTTTATAGCCGTCAGCCAGAAAGTAAAAATTGTCAGTCATATAGCCGAAGAGTTTTCTGATGCAGACAAAAATGCTTGCAGGGTATTCTTCATAGACATTGTAGTAAATAAACAGACCGCGGCGTTCGGTTTTAACCAGATTAGCTTCACGGAGTTTTTTCAGGCTTTGGGAGACAATGACTTGCTCCTCGTTTAATGCTTTGGTTACAGCCGAGACAGAGGAGGCACCGTTGACATCCAAATATTCCAGAATGCGCAGCCGCAAAGGGTGGGCAATATAGCTTATCCCTTTTGCGGCTTTTTTCATAATTTCGACAGGCAATTGCTGAGGCATGGCGTTGTTTTATTTTGTAAAGTTTGAAACCAGGCTGTCAAATTGCCGTGCGATGTTGGGTGACCACCCCATCAGGTGATGATTGCCCATGCAGAACAACGGCGTTCCGATTTGGCGGCCTAGGTTGAATTTTTCAGCGCATTTAATGAATAGTTCATAGCCTTGGCGATTGGCGACGTTTACCATGGTTATTTGTAAATCCGGATGGTTTTGATTGATATATTTCAGGGCATCATGGCAATGAGGGCAAGAATTACTGTAAAACAGATAAATTTTGTCGGCGGCGATTTCTTCTGTTGTTATGGGCTGGTGCTCTTTGCAGGCCGTCAACAGAGAAAAAACAGCGGCTATAATCAATAATATTTTTTTCATGATTGTCTCCTTATTCAATGCAACAGTCAACGGCTTTACGCACAAAGGCTTTCATTTTTGAAAGGGCACCTTCTTGATGCGGTGTTTCTGCTGGAGCGGTTTTGACGGTTTCATTAACTTTGGCGGTCAATTGTTTGACGTCTTCTACATTGTCTTTAACCCATTTGACATCGGCAATGTTCAGCATATTCATGTTTAGTCCCCAGAACAGGCAATATAAATCGTATGCTTGGTTGAACAAATCATAAGCTACTTCTTTGTTGCCGAGGCTTTGCTGTTTGGTGCCGACTTCCATCAGTCGCATAGATGAGGCCAGGAGATGTTTGGAAATGCACCAGACTTCTCCCTCATAGCTGGGGATGATTTTCTGCATCAGATTTTTGCGTTTTTCGCGGACTTCTTCAATCAGGTCGTAGAAAGAATTTTTTCCGGTTTTGGCTCCGGAGAAAACCAAATGTTCTTCAATGCTAATCAAATTCATAATTGCGATTGTCAAATCCTGGTCAGAGGATAAGTCTTTAGGGTTGACTTTCTTGCCAGCATCAATTCTTTCTACAAATTCTTTCACATTTTTAGCTTTTTCCATTTGTTATCTCCATTTTTTGTTATCTATTATAAATTATATATAGTATAAACTCTATGTATTTTAAGTGTCAAGTGTTTATTGAAGTTTTATACTTTATTATTATATATCCCAGTGTGGGAGAATAATATGCAGAAGAAAAGAATTAAAACTTATGATTTGGGCTTGTTAAGCGTAACCTCTTTGGGAATCGGTTCAGTTGTCGGTGCCGGGATATTTGCTTTGTTGGGGCAGGTTATTCTTGATGCCGGAAGCTGGACCTATTGGGCGTTTATTATTGCAGGTACGGCAGCTTTGTTTTCAGGCTATTCTTATGGTGAATTAGCGGCGAGGTATCCTGTTTCCGGCGGTTTGACAAGCTATTTTCATCTGGCGTTTCCCTCCAAATGGATATCCGGAGGGATGTCTTTGGTTTATGTGCTGACTTCGGCAGTTTCGATTTCCATGATGGCCAAATCTTTTGGTATTTATTTTGCGGATTTGTTGAAAAATACAGATTATAGTTGGATTACAGTGAACGAATTTGCTGCGGCGTTAATTGTCGGTTTGGCCTTTTTGAATATGATGAATGCAGATGATGTGGGGCGCGCCGAAATTTTTTTGGTAGCGATAAAAGTAATTGTTTTGTCGACACTTATCGGAGCGGCTGTTTATCATGAAGATTTACGTCTGAACAATATATTGCCGTCGCCGTCGGTGATGAATTTTTGGGGGGCGATCGGCGTGACCTTTTTTGCTTATGCAGGTTATGGGGTTATTACTAATGCTGCAGCTGATGTTCAACATCCCAAACAGACAATTCGCTTAGCTATATTTATTACCATTCTGGCCGTGATGGCTTTGTATATTGCGTTGGCTTATGTGGTTATGCATTATATTCCGCAAGCTGATTTGGTCGTCGATGCCGATACGGCCGTTGCCATCGTGGCTGATAAGTTATTGGGAAAATGGGGATACGGATTGATTTATTTTGGGGCTGTTATGGCTTTTATTTCCGGTATTAATGCAACGTTTTTCAGTATCTTTCGTATATCCCACTCGTTGGCTGAACAAGGTGTATTGCCTAAATTATACCGTAAACAGTTTTGGCGCAGAGGAACTTACGGCAATTTGCTGACATCGACGTTAATTTTGCTGGCCGCCGTGTTTATGGATTTTACTTCGATTGTCAATTTATCAAGCGGAGCTTATTTGCTTAGTTATTTGGGAATTTTTGCGGCCAACTGGCATTTGCGCCGTGAAACAAAATCATCTCCAACGGTTATCATTATCGGTTTTGGATTAATGCTGTTTATTTTGACGGCGTTTATCGCCAGTATTGTTACGAAATAAGTAAAAAAATACCCTTCACACTGAAGGGTATAGAAAAGGTCATTATTTCTGAGCCGGGACTTTTTGAATGAAGTCAACTTCAATTTTGGTGGGTTTGGTCCAACTTTTATCAACTTCGCCTTGGATTTGAACAACATCGTCTTTGCCAACGGTGACGCCGTTCCAGTCTTCATCGTCGATTTCGATTTTTATGGTTCCGGTCTGGTCTTGGAAAGTATATTTTTCATGGCCGATTTTAGCGATAATTTTTCCCTGCATGGTGACGTAACTGTCATCCGGAAGATTATTGATTTGTTCGACAAGGGTAATGTTGGCTGTTTCCATATTGCCGGTATAGCCACCGGTTTTAAATTGAGCCTGAGCAGATGCCGAGAAGACCAAGGCAGAGAGGCAAGCTAATAAAAAAGTGTTTTTCATCTAGAGTCTCCTTAATATAAAAAATCCTGACCATTTATGATCAGGATTAATATAATCGTTTTTCAGAATAAGGCAATTAATTATTTGCTGCTGCAATGTTTTTCATTTCAGGAGCAACTTTGCTGATGGTATCGACATCAATTTCAAAAGATGTCCAGCCTTTGTCAACCTCTCCTTGAATTTCTACCAAATCGGCAGGCGTCACGTCAACACCGTCCCAGTCGTCATCATCAATTTCAATGGTGATGCTGCCGGTTTTGTCTTGGAAAGTGTATTTTTCATCGCCGATTTTATTGATGATATTGCCTTGCAGGACGACATAAGCATCATCGCCAAGATTTTGGGCTTCTTCAATGGTAATAACATTAACTTCTTTGAAACCGCCTTTGGAATCTTCAGCCATTGCCGGTGTTGCTGCGGCAACCAAGCCGGCTGCCAAAAGTAAATTGAACTTGTTCATATTGCTTCTCCGCTGTTTTATTGTTACGGAGACATATGTAGTGCCGAATCTTCGGATTTAAATAGATATTTGTGATAAAGTTATGCTTTTCTCACATAGTCTTTGTGTAGTTTTTTGTGGCCGTAGTTGTCGAACATGATTTCCAACTTATTGCCATCGACAGCGATAATTTTACCATAGCCGAAGCTTTGATGGCAGACTCTCGTGCCGATAAGACCGGCAGGCGATGGGCTGCGATATTCAGGTTCAGGTGCATAACTGTAACGATTGCTGTCGTTATATTCTTGAGAGGCGGCTTCTTTTTTCTTTGTATACCACGGACGATATGAAGAGCCGGATTCATAGGTGTTGCCGTAACCACCGCCATAAAAGTTATTAACCCTGTTATGAATGTCAATATTTGACGGGGGAAGCTCATTAATAAAGCGGGAAGGGATGTTGTTTTGCCATTGTCCATAGACTCTGCGATTCAGGGCCGTGAGGATGTAAAGTTGTTGTCTGGCTCGTGTTATGGCAACATAAGCCAGGCGGCGTTCTTCTTCCAGAGCTGTGGTTCCGCCTTCATCTAAACTGCGTTGATGCGGAAACAGTCCTTCTTCCCAGCCGGGAAGGAAGACAATGTCAAATTCCAGACCTTTGGCTGAATGGAGTGTGATAAGCATAACTTTGTTGGTGTCTAACGCATCATTGTTGTCCATTACCAAGCTGACGTGTTCCATAAATTCGGCTAAAGACGGATATTTTTCATGGTCACTCAACACGCTGACTAATTCTTTGAGGTTTTCTAAACGGCCGCGGGCTTCTTCAGTGTTTTCTTGTTTGAGCATATCGCGGTATCCGGAATCTTCTAAGATCTGATCCGCCACATCGTCTGGGGTAACGGCTTGTAAAGCTTGACGCCATTGATTAAATTTATCTGTTAGGTCAGCCAGTCCGGTTTTGGCTTTTCCGGAAAGGGAGCCCTCCGCTACCATTTTTTCAACGGCCATATAAAGCGAAATGCCGTTGTTGCGTGCTGTTTCTCGCAGTTTTTCCAAAGCTTTGGCTCCGACACCTCTGGTCGGTTTGTTAATAATGCGCTCTAAGGCTAAGTCATCATGAGGTTGTAGGACAACACGAAAGTAAGCCAGAGCATCCCTAATTTCAGCGCGTTCATAGAATTTAGGGCCGCCAATGACCTGATATGGAATAGCTTCTGCAATGAATTTTTCTTCAAATTCCCGTGTTTGAAAGGCAGTACGCACCAAAACAGCCATTTGCGAATAATCATTGCCGCTGCGACGTAAGTTTTCGATTTCTTCAACCACATATTTGGCTTCGTCTTCACCGCTGTATACGCTGGTTACGTTAATTTTGGAATTATCACAATTCATGGCCGGACTGTTTTCGGCAACTTTAAGTGTTTTTCCCAGACGCCCGGTGTTATGGCTGATGAGGGAAGATGCTGCTGCCAGAATGTTTGCCGTTGAACGATAATTGCGTTCCAGACGAATGGTTTGACAGTCAGGAAAGTCTTTTTCAAAACGCAGAATATTTTCAATTTCAGCACCGCGCCAGGAATAAATAGATTGGTCATCATCGCCGACACAGCAGAGATTGCGGCTTTTTTGCGATAACAGGCGCAGGAATAAATATTGAGTAACGTTGGTGTCTTGATACTCGTCTACCATGATATATTTAAAGCGGTTCTGGTAGCTTTCCAAAATATCGGGATTAGAGAGCAAAATATTTAGCGCGTAAAGCAAGATATCGCCAAAATCAACACAGTTTAGTTCCAGTAGACGTTGTTGGTAGCGTTGATAGATCTCGGTTAAAATGTTTGATTTGTATTCTCCTTGCAGTTTTTCAACCGTCATTCCTTTGTCTTTCCAACGCTGGATGCGGTCAATAATTGCTTGTGGCGGATATTTTTTATCATCAACGCCCATGGTTTCGCAAATTTGTTTGACAACACGTTTTTGGTCGTCCGTATCAAGGATAGTGAAGTTTGAATGCAAGCCGACCAATTCGGCATGACTGCGCAGAATTTTTACGCAAATGCTGTGAAATGTTCCCAGCCAGACGGAATTGGCAACATCTCCAATCATCTTTTGGACGCGGTCTTTCATTTCTCTGGCAGCGCGGTTGGTGAACGTTACGACCAGACAATTCCACGGATTAGCTTTCATGTTAGCCAGAATATAAGCCAGACGTGTGGTCAGAACTTTGGTTTTTCCCGTGCCGGCACCCGAGAGAACCAAAACCGGACCTTCGGTGGTTTGAACGGCGAGTTTTTGTTCGGGGTTTAATTGGTCAAGCCAGGAGAAAGTCGGCATTAATGCTGCGGTGTTGTTGTAAACCGGGGCTGCGTTGCTGTCATCTAAATTGAAAATGTCGTCCATTGTTTTACTTCTTGTTTTTTTCTTCTTTAGCCCATATATATAATAATATTGAAGTGATTGCAAAGGAGTTTTTTTAATTATGCCGAGGAGACATTTCCGATGGTATTATACAGCAATTTTAGAGATAAGGATGTGGGGATGAGTGACATACGAAATAAAATTATCGGGCTGAAAAATTATTTGGAAACGAAGATTATCGGCCAGGAAGAATTGGTGCGTAAGCTGATTGTGACAATGCTGGCTGATGGGCATGCATTGGTGGAAGGTGCACCTGGTTTGGCGAAAACAAAAGCCATAAAGACTCTCTCGGAGTGTATTACTGCCAGATATAATCGTATTCAATTTACGCCGGACTTGTTGCCGTCGGATGTTACCGGCAGTGAGATTTATGTTGCCGCCAAAGGGGAGTTTGAATTTCGCAAAGGTCCGGTTTTTGCGAATTTGATTTTGGCCGATGAAATTAACCGTGCGCCGGCGAAAGTTCAGTCCGCTTTGCTGGAGGCTATGGCTGAACGTCAGGTCAGTGTCGGAGGAAAAAGATATCTATTGCCGGAACTGTTTATGGTGATGGCAACGCAAAATCCGATTGAACATGAAGGAACTTATAATCTTCCGGAAGCGCAACTTGACCGTTTTTTGATGTTTATTAAGATTGATCAGCCGGATGCCGAATCGGAAAAGAAAATTTTGCAATTGGTTAGGGGAGAGGTTGCTAAAACGGCGTCTGCTAAATTTACGCCGTTGGCGATTGAAGATGTTTTGGCGGCTCGTCAGGATGTTCTTAACGTTCACATGAGTGAGGCCATTGAAGAATATCTGGTACAGTTGATTGTTGCGACCCGTCATCCGGAAAAATATGATGCTAAACTGGCAGGACAGGTTCTCTATGGAGCCAGTCCGCGAGCGACTATTGCTTTGGATCGTTGTGCGAAAATCAATGCATGGCTTGACGGTCGTGATTTTGTGACCCCGGAAGATATTCATGCCGTTATTTATGATATTTTGCGCCATAGAATTATTTTGACGTTTGAAGCTCAGGCTGAAGGTGTTACGACGGATGGAATTATCAATGCGTTGCTTCGCGTTGTTCCTTTGCCATAAATAAAGCAGCTTTATTGTTGAATGCAAACAGGTGAATAAATGAAATCTTTCAAACACATAACCCGATTTTTCACTCATGTTGCGCCGGAACTTGGGGGCAATGGGTTGTTTGCGAGTGTGGAAGAGTTGGCTGAGCAGCGGCAGTATGTGGCTTATTTGAAGCAGCTCAGTCAGTTGAAAACGTATTCGACAATGGCCGGTGATGTTAAGTCTGCGTTCAAAGGACGCGGGATGGAATTAGAAGAAATACGCAGTTATGCTTATGGTGATGATGTTCGAGATATTGACTGGCGAGTGACGGCGCGTAAAGAACAGCCTTTTACTAAGTTATATGCAGAGGAACGAGACCGAGAAATATATGTTTTGCTGGATTTGTCACCGCAGATGGTTTTTGGTACCCGGCATGAGTTGAAGTCGGTGGCAGCAGCCAAAATTACGGCTCTTCTGGGGTGGATGAGTTTGGAAAATAAAGATCGTTTCGGTTGTGTGATTTATGACGGGCAGGAAAATTTGCTTTTCAAACCGCAGAATAATCGAGCGAATATGATGATTTTGTTGAAGAAAATCAGTGATATTACTAAAAAAATTTTACATCAAGAAATAGATACAGCCCAAGGTTTACAAAAATCAGTGCAATTGCTGCAGCAAAGTATAAAAAGTCAAGCCGCTGTTTTTGTTGTCAGTGATTTTACGGATTTTAATGATGATGTGCAAAAAAGCTTGGCTGCTTTATCTAAAAAAGCGCGAGTCTATGCTTTGAATGTTTTTGATGTTTTGGAAGAATTCCCTCCCAAAGCAGGAGAATATATGGCGGAAAACAAAGGTGAAAGGTTGATTTTCGAGTCAAAATCAAAGCATTTTCAGAAGGAATATAAAAGTTATTTTAAGTCTAAACGTATGAAAATAAAAGAATTTTGTCGTCGATTTGGAATGCGTTATGCAGAAGTACGGACGGATATTCCTTTGCACCGTCAGTTGAAAATCAGCTGAGACGGGAATTTTTTTAGGGGAAACTTGACAATAATTGTTATAAATGATAGTTTCAACACTGAATTATTTTGTAACTATAATTTGAGAAGAGAAGAAATATGGTTAAATCAAATGAAAATAGTGCTTATAAAAGAGGGCAAGAGCTACTTGATCAAGGAATGTACAAGGAAGCTATCGCCCAGTTTGATGAAGCAATAGCCGAACAGCCAAAATCATGGAAGGCGTTAAACAGTAAAGGATTTGCCTTTCAGAAAATGAGTCGCTATACCGAAGCGGTTGAGTGTTTTGACAAGGCTTTGCTGATGAATCCGCAATCCGTCGAAGTTTTGAATAACAAAGGCGTTACTTTGAGTATGCGCGGATTATATAAAGATGCTATTGCCTGTTTTGATCAGGCGGTTGCTGCTGATCAGACTTCTTTGGAAGCTTTGAACGGAAAAGCAATTGCGTTGCAGCATATGTTCTCTTACAAAGAAGCTCTGGATGTTCTGGAGCAGGCAATGAAAATCGATAATAAGCATCCGCAGACGTTATTGTCGATTGCCGTGACGTTACAAAAACTTAAACAATATGATCGGGCGATTTCTTTCTTTAAGAAAGTGTTGGCCAATGATAAATCTAATATTAAAGCTTGGAATGGGGTCGGGGTTACCTATCAGTTGATGGGGGATAATAACTCGGCACTTAAGTGTTTTACCAAAATTTTGAATATAGACAGCCGAGAAATTCAGGCTTGGATTAGTATCGGCTTTGTTTACCAGAAAATGCTGAAGTTTAATGATGCTTTGAAATGCTATAAAAAAGCTCAGATGCTGATTAATAACAACTATCATCATAAGCTTTTTGACGGTTTGGCCAGCTGTTTGACAAAGTTGTCTGAATTTGATCAGGCGATTGATGTTTACAAACAAATTTTTCAGCGCGAAGAGGGTAAGAAAAAGTGGGATGCCCAGCGTTCAATTAAATTTGTGAATAAATTGAAACGTAAAAAAGCCATCGGTGCTTTGCCGGAGATTGTACCCGGAGGCATTGCTTCTGCCGGAGATGCAGCGGCAACGGGTGGTGCTGCGACAGGTGTTGCGGGCAGTGATGATTTAATTTAGTTCTCTTTCTCAGAAAACAGCCTTTCCTTTGGAAGGGCTGTTTTTTTATGGTCTGTCTTATAAAACTCTCTGTTTATCAGAGAGCTCTGCGTCTTGCTATCAACCGATGGGATAGCTATACCCAAGGATAAATTGAATTTGTGGTATTCGCCATTATCTTACAAATGTTATAATCAGTTAGGAGATAACCCATGGGTACAACTTTGAAATATCTTTTTTATATTGCTTTAATTATCGTTGTCTTTTTGGTCGGTAAAGGCATTTTTGACGGTCGTATAGATGAAGAGACAACTGTCGGACAGGTGGTTGATGATGTTAAGTCCGGTGCGGCAAATATGGCGTCTGATGCTGCAGATACAGCTAAGGATGTTGTCAATGAGGCCGGCAGACGTAATATTGCTCGTCCGGTGTCGGTCAATGATGTCGATTAAGCATATTTCATTTAACAGAGGGAGATAAAAATGACAGATAATAATTATAATAACGGGGAACCGTCAACTTGGGAGAAAGCGAAAGAAGTCAGCAGTGAAGCTTGGGAAGTGACCAAAGACGTTTCCAGCAAAGCTTGGGATAAGACCAAGGAAGTCAGTGGTAAGGTTTGGGACAAAACCATAGAATTCAGCGGTGATGTTTGGGATAAGACCAAGGAAGTCAGCGGTGATGCATGGGATAAAACCAAGGAAGTCAGTGGAGATGCTTGGGATGCCACTAAAGACGGTGCCAAAAATTTGAAAGATAAAGTGTCGGATAAAGCTGATGATGCTGCAGATGAAATTGATGATGCCGCTTATCGTGCTAAACAGAAGAATTCTGCTTCTCGTCCGGAAAACCGTGCGGATTACTAGTTTCCGAATGAAAGTGATATACAGAAAAACTCCCCGTTGTGATTAGCGGGGAGTTTTGTTTTAGAATAAGTTCAGCTTAGGCGGCTTTGCTGCTTTTGGATGCTGCAAATTCATTCATTTTGCTGATGACGTAATCCAGATCTTCATTGTCCAGATATGGTGTCATCGGGATAGATAAAACGGTCTTAGACAGTTTTTCGCAAACCGGCAGAGAACGGGTATTCCATTTAGCATATGCCGTTTGAGTATGAACCGGACGCGGATAGTAAGCACCGCAAGGAATGCCGTTTTCTTTCAGGAATGCCATCAATTCGTCACGATCTTCGCAATCGATGGTATACAGAGCATAAGCTGACTGGCAATTATCCAAAATCTGTTGTTTATGGAAGTAGTTGCTTAATTCGTTGTCATAGCGGCTGGCAACGCGGAAACGATCTTTCAATTCCTGATCAAATACTTTCAATTTTTGCAAAACAACGGCTGCTTGGAAGGTATTCAGACGACCGGTCATGCCGAGACGAACGTTGTCATAATGGTCTTCCGGGCTCATACCGTGAACGCGGCAGGATTTAATCAATTCATTTTCTTCTGCAGAGTTGGTGAATACTGCACCACCGTCACCATAACAAGCCAGAGGTTTAGTCGGGTAGAATGATGTGGCGGACATATCTGCAATTGAACCGGCTTTTTTGCCTTTGTAAACAGAACCGTAAGATTGGCAAGAATCAGACAGGACTTTCATGCCGTTTTTGTGAGCGATATTGATAATGGCATCATAGTCACAGGGAGAGCCGAAAATATCAACGGCAATAACTGCTTTGAGGTTCAGTTTGCCTTCTTTTTTCACTTCTTCGATGGCTTTTTCCAAATCCTGCGGGTTCATGTTGTAAGTATTGGGATCGGAATCAACAAAAATCGGGGTAGCACCCAGCAAAACAGGAGCTTCAGCAGAAGCAACGAAAGTAAAGGAAGAAACAAATACAGCATCGCCGGGTTTTACATCCCAAGCCATGAGAGCCAAGGTCAATGCATCTGTTCCGGAACCGCAGGTGGCGCAGAATTTTGTACCGGAATAATCAGCCAATTTCTGATCTAATTCACGAGTTTCCGGGCCTTGAGCATAGCCGCCGTGATTCAAAATGGTTTTGAATGCATTTAAGAAGTTTTCCTGACCGATAACTTTCTGAGAAGTTGCGCAGTCAAACAGATTAATCGGTTTTGCAGGTTTATTTGTCATCTTACTTTGTCCTTATTATGAGTTTTAACTGACCGTGATATTATGACAAATCCTCTGCAAAAGCAAAACACAAAAGATTACGGCTTTGTAACATTCCTCAGTTGCGAACAGAAATCAAGTAAGCAGTCAGTTGTCCTGCTTCATAACGGTATGTGTAAAAACCTAAAGGTTTGGTTTCGGCGACAATATTTTCTGTCGGTATAAAATCGTATTTTGCCCTCCAGTTTGTGCTGGGGGCTGTTATAACCGGTATGCCGTCAATGTTTCCGCTGATAGGATTATGCAGATGTCCGCAAGCAACCAGTTTGATTGTTTCTTTATAATCGCCGAGAGTGTATCTGAATTTTTCGTACCAGTTTTCGCTTCCTCGGTCAAAAGTCTGCAATCCGGTTTTGAGCGGAAATTGGTGTATCATTATGACAACAGGTTTTTTTAAGGGGTTATCCGCCAATTTTTCTTTAAGCCATTGCAGACGTTCATCACTTAATTCTCCATTCATTACACCTTCTTTGTAGGTGTCAACAGCAATGAGGCGTAATTCGTAATCGTCAACAACATACTGCAGTCCGTCGCAAATTTGCGGCAGCGGGTGGACGGGATAATATTCCCGCAGAGCTGTAATCAGTTTTTCGGTGCCGTCTTTGTTTCCCGGTATAACATAGTAGGGAACTTTTAAACCATTAAGAATCTCCAGAGCTTCACGGTAATGTTTATCGGCTCCTTGAGCGATATCTCCCGTTACCAAAACACAATCAAGCGGTGCGCAAAACTTGTTTATTTCAGATATAATTCTGCGAAGGTTTTCTTTTCCGGGTTTGGTTGAATCTCCGATATGTAAGTCTGATATATGTGCAAAATACATGGCTTCCTCCTTTACAGAATATAATCATACATACGAATATATTAACCTTAATTCAACAATTTTTATTGATTTAGAAAAAAATAATGCTATATTTGGGACAATTATTAATATCAGTGCTTTTGGAAAGGGAAACCCGTGCAAAAAAGAGTTTTATTAACAGCAGTCTTTACGATTATGGTTTTGGCAACCAGCTCTTGCAGTTCTACGACTACTGCCGTTTCCGATGCTCATGATCAAACAGATACTTTTGAAACTTATAATCGTGCGATGTTTAAGTTCAACTATCAGGTTGATAAATATGTCTTAAAGCCTTTGGCTGAGGGATATCGCAGCATTACCAATCAATATACCAGAGACAGAGTCAGTTCGGTTATTGCCAATCTGAAAGAACCATTGTATGCCGCCAATAATCTTTTACAGGGTGATTTCAAAGACAGCGGTATGAGTTTGGCTCGTTTTGCTGTCAACACGACGCTTGGTTTGGGTGGTATGTATGATGTTGCCGACGGTTGGGGATGGCCGCGTCATAAGGCCGGCTTTGACAGCACTTTGGCGAAATGGTGTGTGCCTGACGGTCCGTATTTGGTATTGCCTATCTTTGGTCCGAGCACCCCTCGTGCGGCGGTTTCTTTAGCACTTGATTCTGCTGCTAATCCGCTTTATTGGGCGACATATAATGATGCTAATGTTAAAGACAAGATTATGTATTCTTATGCCGCTGTGTCCGGAATTGTTACCCGTGAGTCCGTTATGGATGTTTGGGATGATTTGGAACGCAATTCGGTTGATTTTTATGCTGCGATGCGTTCGGCTTATTTACAGAACCGTGGTAAGATGGGCTGTTTCAATAATCAGTCGGAGCAAGGTTCGGCCGCTTATGATTTTGACTTCGGGCTTGAGGATGAAGACGAAGTTTATAATGCAATGGAAACAAAAAATAACTAAATCAAAACGGAGTTATATTTGATGAAAAAAAGTATTCTTATGATGTTAGGTGCAGCGTTGTTTTTAAATATTAACACCGCCTGTGCTTCTATTGATGCGGCTAAGGCTGAAGCTTTTGTTAAGCAAGTGACTGAAAACGGGGTTGAAGATATTATCAATGCTCAGATTTCTCAGCAGGAAAAAGATGTTCGTTTTGAAAAACTTTTTAACAGTGCGCTGGATTTGAATTATATTGGTAAGTTTGTTCTTGGCAGATATTGGAAGACTGCTACTCAACAGCAGAAAGATGAATTTATTGCTGCATATCGTGCTATGAATATTAAAAGTTGGTCTCGTCGTTTTGATGAATTCAAAGGAAAAAGATTTGTTTTCCACGGAACGTCTCCTTCTAATTCGGCAAATCAGGTTTTTGTAAACACAACTGTTCCGATGGATCAGGGAGAACCGGCAAAAGTTGTTTGGCGGGTTAAGCAAAGTGGCGATAAGTTCAAAATTGTTGACATTATTATTGAAAACGTCAGCTTAGCAATTACGGCTCGTAATGAATATACCGCTTATATTAAAAATAATCCGAAAGGTGTGGATGCATTGATTCAGGATTTGAAAAATAAAGCTAAGTAATTACGCCTTATATTATCAGCCCCGCATTATGCGGGGCTTTTTTTGTATAAAAGATTATTTGTGTTTTTTGGCTTTGTAAAAGAATTCGTAAATATGCAAATAGATGACACATTGAATGACCGTAAACAACGCAGTGAGAAAAGCCCGCAGAGCCCATGATTCGGCAGATAAGGTGAATATTCCAAAGGGCAAGATGCCGTAAACAATAAAGCAAATCAGGAAAATGCGCAGGTAGTTGTCTTTTGTGTGAAAAAAGGTCAGAGTGATTGATGCGTTACGGCCGATGACAGCAGAAATCCAAGCTAATGCGGGGATAAAGAAAATAACCGTCAGGAAGAGAAACATTCCGCCGTAAAGAGCGTAGCGAAATGTTTCGGAGGAAATAAAATTACCCCAGATATGGCGGATATGCGGATAGATTTCCAACGGATTTAGCAGCCAGAGAAAAAATAGGATGACGACTTCCATCAGCATCAGACTGGCAAAAGCCAGCAGGCTGATTGTTATTATACGAATCAGAGCTTGAATAAAGTCATGTTTTTTGAACAAAGGTTTTCGTTTAAAATAAACACGGACAAAGCAAAAGTAAAACAGATAGGTGTAGAGCAGGTAGAATGCTGCACCGGGTAAATTATCGCGGATATTAAAGCTGCCGAGTAAATAAATTCCCATAAAAGAGAGAAGGGTGAAGAGGCTGAGCATTTGCCAATGGTCGAACATATAACGAAAACTGTTACGGAAAATATCAATAATCGGCAGGTGTTTGGTCATCTCCGGCTCCTTTTCTGGATTAATTTGAATTTATCATAACTTATATTAAAATAAAAAAACAGCATAAAGTAACGGGTGTGTCGTTTTTTGTTGCGAGAAGGGGCGTTTGATGTTTTTTATCTTAGTTTATAAAAAAATACCCGTTTTCTAACGGGTATTTTTTGAGAGAGAATTAACTATTTTGCGGCTTTCTTTTTATCCACAAACTGTTCCAGCCAATGGATGTTATACTGGCCGTCAATATACTCTGCTTGAGAAATAATTTCTTGGTGCAGAGGAATTGTGGTTTTAACACCATCAATGACAAACTCTTCCAGAGCTCTACGCAGGCGCATTAAAGCACCATTGCGGGTTCTGCCGCTGACAATCAGTTTAGCGATCATGCTGTCATAGAACGGCGGGATGCTATAACCGGAATAAATTTCCGAGTCAACGCGTACTCCCAAGCCACCGGGAGCGTGCCATTCAGTGATTTTGCCGGGACAGGGAAAGAATGTTTCCGGATCTTCGGCATTAATTCGGCACTCAATGGCATGACCGCGGAATTTTATGTCATTCTGCGTGTAACCTAAAGCAGCACCACTGGCAATGCGGATTTGTTCGCGAACGATGTCAATGCCGGTGATGGCTTCTGTAATCGGATGTTCTACTTGCAGACGGGTGTTCATTTCCATAAAATAGAAACGGCCGTCTTCATAAAGAAATTCCAACGTTCCGGCATTGGTATATCCAATTTTCTCAATAGCTTTGCGGACAATTTCGCCGATTTCCTGACGTTGCTGGCTGTTTAATGCCGGGGAAGGACATTCTTCAATGACTTTCTGATTGCTGCGCTGGATTGAGCAATCACGTTCGCCAAGGTGAACAACATGACCGTATTTGTCTGCCAAAATCTGCATTTCAATATGACGGGGTTTTTGGAGATATTTTTCCATGTAAACAACGTCACTGGTGAATGCGGCTTTGGCTTCCGCGCGTGCCATGGTGTAGGCTTCTTTCATTTCATCGTCATTAAAGGCTATTTTCATACCTTTACCGCCACCGCCGGCCGTTGCCTTAACGATAACGGGGTAGCCGATTTTATTGGCCCATTCAATCGCCATTTCTACGCTTTCGAGAGCGGGAGAGCCCGGAGTGACGGGGATTCCTGCTTCCTGCGCAACTTTGCGGGCTGTAATTTTGTCACCCATCAGGCGCATTTGTTCTGCGCTGGGGCCAATAAATGTGATGCCGTGTTTTTCAACCATTTCGGCAAAGTCGGCATTTTCTGAGAGAAAACCGAATCCCGGGTGAATGGCATCAGCACCGGTAATTAATGCAGCAGAGATAATTGCCGGTTTGTTTAAATAGGAATCGGCGGAACGTGACGGGCCGATACATACAGCTTCGTCGGCCAAACGGACGTGCATGGCATTGGCGTCAGCTTCTGAATGGACGGCTACTGTACGAATACCCATTTCGCGACAGGCGCGATGAATACGGAGTGCAACTTCGCCACGATTGGCAATCAGGACTTTTTCAAACATAATGTTTTTCCTAAAAGTTATTCGATAATGATTAACGGTTCACCATATTCTACCGGATCACCGCCGGAAACCAAAATCTTGGTAACTTTGCCGGCTACATGAGCTTTAACCGGATTGAAGGTCTTCATGGCTTCAATTAGGCAAACGGTATCGCCGACATTGACGCTGTCGCCTTCTTTAACATAGTTCGGGGAATTCGGATCGCTGGAGAGATATACTACGCCAACCATCGGTGATTTAACGGCACCCGGCAGCTTAGCATAATCTTCTTCGGAAACAGGAGCCGGAGCAGCCGGAGCGGCGGAAGCAGCGGGTAACGCAGCCGGGGCAGCCGGAGCAAAAGCCGGGGCGGCAGGTAACGGAGCCATCGGAGCAACAGGTGCTGCGTGAGGCAGTTCTCTGGTCAGGCAGATGCGGCAGCCTTCATCTTCATATTCAAGTTCGGTCAGGTTGCTTCTATCAAGTATTTCAGCCAGTTTACTGATAACTTTAGTATCCAAAGGATTTGACATAGTGTTATTCTCTCTTTTAAAAATCTGTTAATTCTTAGACTTGAATCATTAGCTCTTATTTTTATGAAACACAACAAAAATCTTATTTTTTTGCAGTTTTATGTGCTTTTTTTATGTTTTTTTGCATAAAAATGGGGAAAACTATGCAAATTTTAAAAATGATACATGTTTCTTAAAAATCGGTTTTAGGTTTTTCATCCTAAAACAATTCGAGGTTGAGCATTTCTGGCACGCTAATTGCATATTGTGTTCTAAACAAATTTGAAAGGATACTCAAATGGCTTTAAGCAGTTTTACTCCTTCTGTATCAGGATTGGAAGCTCAATCACACGCTTTGCAAACGGTGAGTACTAACTTTGCCAATATGCGGACAGTTGGTTACAAGCCTAACGAAACGATGTTTAAAACGCTGCTCGGCAGCACGCCCACTTATAATAATACGGTTGATGAGTTAAGTTCCAGCCGGGTTAATATTAACGGTGTTTCTTATTATGATCGGACGTTGGTTAATAAGCAGGGTGTTATTACCGCTACCGGCAATAATTATGATGTGGCACTCAGCGGGGAAAATGCCTTTTTTGAAGTCAAAGATTCCGGTGGAAAAATTTATTATACCCGTGCCGGAGATTTTACAACATTGACACAAAACGGCCAAACGTTTTTGGTGACGGGAAGCGGTTTAAAAGTTCAGGGATTTCCTGCGACGGGAGACGGTTTTGGCGCGAATGTGACAGATATTGAACTTAAATATCAGGAGAAAGTTCCTTCCGTAGCGACGACTAAAGCCGCGGTTATTGCCAATGTGCCGGCAGATGGTGTCGACAGCAGCAGTTACGGAGTGACCGTTTACGGGCCGAATAATGACGGACGGACAATGAATATGGTTTTTTCTAAGGTGGAAGGAAAAATCAACACTTGGGAAATTAATTTTACTATTGATGAAGGCGTTGTCAACGGCGGGCCGATTGAGGCGGTGTTTAATTCGGACGGTACGCTGCTTAGTCCGAAAGGGTTTAATATTTCGGTTGCGTGGGATGACGGCAGTGCAAATAATATCGCTATGGATATTTCAAAAATGACGCAATATGCCGGTAGTTCCGGAATTACTAAGGTTGAACAAGACGGTTCGCCGAGCGGAAATTTTGTTAAGAGCTTTATTGATGCCAATGGTATCGTCAAGGCAACATATAGTAACGGTGAAGTTCTTAATTATGCAAAGTTGGCTATTGTGGGATTTGAGTCTTCGGATAATTTGATTCCGGTCAATAACACTTTGTTTGAAGCAAGTAATGATACCGGAGACAGCCATTATGTTAATGGGCCTGATAAAAATATTGCCAATTTGATTCAGCCTCAGGCAGTGGAAGCTTCAGCGGTTAATGTTGAGAGCGAGTTTGCACGGTTAATTGTGGTTCAGCGCGCTTATTCGCTTAATACGCAGTCTTTTACTGCTAATAATGAAATGCTGCAGACGATTGTTAATTTGAAGACTTAATTGTTTGTTTTTGATATAAATAAAAGCTAAGCCGTAATTGTTTGTTGACAAAAACGGCTTTTTTTGTGTATTATTGGACATAATTTTTTATGGATGGCGAAAATGCACTACAAAAACGAATCTCAGTTAAATTTACGCTTTTTGAAAACTTTTGCTCTGGCGGCAGAACGGCTTGCTGATGCCGGTGCGGGACAAAATGTGCCTGTAGGGCAGTATGCAGAATATGTCAAAACGCTATCCACCGAGTATCCTGCGCTGGAAAATTTGGCTTTGAAGCTGAATGTGCAATATGGTTCTTCTATTCAGATACCAGATGTTGACAAAGAAGATGACTATCGTCGCAGTCAGGCTTTTGTTGCTTTATCTCGTGCAGTGGCGGAGGAAATGAAACAGAGGTTTACGGGTGTGCGTCCTTGGTATGATGGAAATTTCGGGGCGTTACCTCAGCAGTTGGAGGCAGCTAATGTTAATGCCTCGAATTCCCATAATAATTATTGGCTATCTCATGCTTTACATTTGTCATTAAGTGAAGTCGACGTTAAAAAATCTGAAATAGAACAGCAGATGTATGATGAAATTGATCGGATTAGATTGTCGGATCAGGTTGCTGTAATTATGAAAGATTATGGTTTGGTCGTTGAGGAGGAACAAGATGGTGATATTTACGATATGCTGTGTGAGGTTGGGTATGAAATTTTATCGTCAAAGAAGAAAATAGACAGTGAACAGGTGGCGATTTCTTTGCGAGGGCAAATTCAAGAGAATTGGGATTTTGCGGATAATAATGATCGATTTTTATTTTCGTTGATGGAACCGATGAACATATTAGGGCAAGTGGTTCGCGGCCAACAGAAGAAATCCCGCGTGTGGGATAATTCAGCTTATTCTCTTAAAAAAGTTTATAATGCAATTGCCAATGTGCCGAAACATGAGCAGGTTGAGGAATATATATATCCGTTGGCAAAACCAGTTTCGACAGACGAGGTTAATACTTGGGCTGACGGTAAGGTTATGCCGGATTATCTGAATGGGGTTGATGACGGAAAGATTCAACAGATAAATACTGAAAGTTTATTTTGGAAAAATTATGAAGATGCGGGAAATGTTTTTCATACGCCTGAATGGCAGGAAAGAATAGGATTGGTTCTTGGCGGTTGGAGTGAAATGTTATGGGAAGAAACCAGCGAGATAGAAGAGCGTCTTGATGAATTTTGGGATGAAAAATCGGATTCAGAAGACGATGATGAAAAAGATTTCTCATCTCATGATGAAAATATGCAAATTTTTAAAGAGGAAGCATTGGCTTTTGCTAAGAAGTTTGTGATTTTTGCTGAGGTTGCTGAAAAATATAAGGGTATTGTATTGAATGACACGGGTATCAGTCTGAAGACGCTTGATGAAGAGGCTAAAAAAGATGGGATTGATGATGAGACTTCTCGCGTTTTGGAATTGATTATTAATGCGTTTGATAAAAACTATGATTTAAGAGATTTTTTTGCAAAGGAAACCGTGTTGGAAGAGGGGGAGGATGCTGCTGTTTTTATCAGAAAATTGGCAGAGCTGCCGCATAGTCCTGCAAAACGTGAAATTGCGAATTTAATGTTGCAAAGCTTTAGTGAGCAGAAAAAAGATATTGATAGTGAAGATGAAATCGTTACAGGTAATTTTGTTGAACAGATTGAACTTATTCAACAGGATAAAAATGAAATTCTGCAGGATTTTGTCGGTTATGCAATCAGCACTTATCCTGAGTTGTCGGAGAAAAAAGCGGATGTTTTTGCCAATGATTTCAGTTATGCCGTGAATGCAAATTTTATCATTCCTTTATATTTGGATATTGAGCCTTTTTCAGGGGCGCGAGAGAAAATTCTGGAAGAATTGGATGGTTATGAGAATTATAGTCCTGAGGCTAAAAATTTTATGGGCGGATTGTTTGACAATTATTTGAAAGCCATTAAACCGCTTCATGAAGAAAATAAAACGAGTGTCGATGAGATTTTATTTTCAGGCGATGAGTTACTGATTGAGAATGATCCTATGGCATTTGTTATCACTGAATATATAGATGTGATGAGACGTTCGGATGATATGCAACAAAATATTGATGTGTTACGGGATATTTCTCAAAGTGAGGAGGCGGTCTATCGAAAGTATGCGGCTTTTCAGGAGAAGAGAGATATGTATTATGTTGCGGATAAAGATCTGCGTAAAGCTTTAATACAGGCTAAGATTTTTGTTCGTTAATGTTAAATTAAACAGGATGATAAAAAATTTTTTGCAAAATGTTATTTTTTAGCTGGACAAGCAAAAAAATATGTTCTATAAACCTCTTCGTCAACAGATGCTCGGGTAGCTCAGTTGGTAGAGCAGAGGACTGAAAATCCTCGTGTCGGCGGTTCGATCCCGTCCCCGAGCACCATCTAAAAGCCTTGGTCTTCCAAGGCTTTTGTTGTATCCAAAGAATGAAATCGTGTTGAGTGTGAATGCTGTTTGCGGTAAAAAATGCCGAATCTTTTTGTTAAAGTTGCATAATTTTTGTATTCAGCGTATTTTTATAAACGGAATAAATTTAAGTAGTTTTATTGTTGTTGTGTTTTTACGTTTTTTGATAGTGAACAGCGGGATAAAGCCAAATATCCAAACAGTTTTGGAGCAAGATGTCGGTTTGGCGGTAAATGAAAGTTTTATTTGGGTGTAATAATCATAAGCTTCAAAAAGACTACGAAGTTTATCCGCATCGTTAAGCGTGGATAGTTTAAGAATGGTATGAGCCCAGATGTCGAGCAAATCATTTTGTCTGCGAATGAAGTCATTTTGTATCCGACTGTGTGATGTTTCTCTGACAACATATTTTCCAAGAACTTCATTTATGTAACCAGCTTGATATTTAGATGCCAGAGGCAATAGCATTTGGAAGTTTTGTCCGCCTTTGCCTTCGTAGATTTTTCTTTCCGGCAAGACATCCAGGAAAGCGGAGCTTCTGATAATCGCTCCAATCGGCGGCCACAGAATGTTGCGATTATGTATCAAATCGCTGAATAAGTTGTCTTCATTTTCTGGAATGCGTTCAATTATGCGCAACGGTTTGTCAAGGTTATTTTCGGCTACTTCTTCTAATCGGCAGAAAGCTAAAGCGTATTCAGGGTGCGCTTCCATGAATAATACTTTCTGTTCGATATGTTCAGGTAAAAGAATATCATCGCTGTCAGGCCAGAGCAGATAATCGCCGCTGAATATTTCTAAGCCTTTATTTAAGGCGGCGGCTTGACCGGCATTTTCTTGTTTGATGTAGATGACAGACCATCCTTTTTGTTCCAACCGGGGTTTATAATCCAAAAAAAGTTGCTCTGAATTATCTGTAGAACCATCATTAACAAAGATAAATTCAACATTTTTATAGGTTTGCTTTATCAAGCTTTGCAAAAAGTGCGGGAGGTAGTTTGCGCCATTGTAGCAAGGAGAGATGATGGATGCTTTTTTCATATTATACTTTTCTTTAATTTTATTATTTAGATTGAGGATACAGAAATTTTTGGTTATAACGCAATAGAACAAATGTCTGTGTTGATAACTTTTATTTTTTTATTTACTTTTTTTATAAAAAATAAGGTTGTAAATATTTTTTTAACCTCTTGATTGTATAGGTAAATTACAAAATTTATTAGAGAGGAACGACTATGAAAAATTCTAACATTACTTTAAATGAAAATGCAATTCGTGAAGCAGCTTATTTCATCTGGCAGAATAACGGCTGCCCGGCTAACACCAGTGCTCAGGACTGGAATGCTGCTATTAATCAGCTGTCTTCTCTGGCAACTTTGAACAAAGCTTCTAAAAAAGTTTCTTCCTGCAAAACTTCTTCTCTGGTTAAAAAGACACCGGTTAAAACCGCATCCAAGACCTCTTCTAAGAAGAAATCTAAATAATATGCAGGTTGTTTGGTAAATTTAAAAAGCTCCGAAATTTCGGAGCTTTTTTTGTGTTTTCAGGAGCGAATATGGCTAATCTGCAAGCTGCTGTACAGCTTTGAGGCGTTGTTTGAATGCTTTGCGTTTACGCTTATAATGCGTATGTTTGCGCCCAAAGGTCAGGCAAGAGAGAATTTTACTGCGCCAAAATTGCCAAAGCAGGGAAAAGCGATGAGTGGCATCATATAGCAGTTTGGCATTTAGTCCGTTTGGCGCAGGTGTTTGCAATTTGATTTCATGATGCAGTATTGACCGGCGCGCATAGTTCCACCAAAGGATACTTAAAACGGAAGAAACGTTATTCCAAGGTTTTTTCCCGGATGTATAGTGGATGATTGCCGGGGATTGGCGGAGTGTTTGCAGGTAGTGCTGTTGTTCGTCTGGCGGCAGGCTGCCAATATTTTCCAGCGGGTGATGGAGAACTAAAAACTGCCAATAGAAATTCCATTTTAAGTCCAGAAATTTAACTTTTCCCCGGGCGATTTTGTTTAAGGCATCCTGATCAGGGCAGCAAAGGTTGGGCATTGTTGAAATAAATTTCAAACAGCGTTCTTTAAGGTGGTATTTCAGGCAGTTCTGCGTATTTATCAATAAAACACCCGAGTTGAAATATGTTTTGGGAGATAGTTTGAGGCTTTTCTGAATGTATTGCCTCATTCCGGGACTGGTGTAGTTAATTACTGCCGCCAAAAGGTGATTATCAATATTTGTCTGATAAAGTTCGGTGATGTCGGCATTTACAATCAAATCGCAGTCTAAATAGAGAACCTTTGGGTACTCTTTAAATAGTTCGGGAATCAGCAGGCGGTAATACATTTCGCGGCTGTAATGCGCACAGGAATAAAGATGCTGGTGATCAATAATCTTGGAAACGTTTACCGCTTCAATGGCGGCTTGCGGAAATGAAGCATTGAAATAGGTTATTTTTTGTTGGGCAACGGAGGACAGCTCATTACATAAGATGTAAATGTCATAATTATATCCCGGAGCAGCGTTGTCTTGTAATGAAGTTAATGTTACCGATAAATAAGGGAGGTATTTTTCATTACAGGCAAAAACAATGGGAATTATGTTCTCCGCGAAAGAAAGCCGCTTGTACCAGGCAGCCCAAGGGCAGTTTACATAATATGACGGATGAATGTTCTGCTTGTTTAGGAAAGAGAGTATTTGCTTACGGATTTCCAGAGGAAGCATATGTTGGTCATGTTGCATATTTTGCAAGTCTTTGATGCCGGTATCAATCAGCAGGGAGCGGATATATTCAGAGTGATTGCTGTAAAGGTTTAGAATTTTGGCAAAGGTTGCCAGGTGGCACTGATAGGCCGCCAAATCATTCTGTCTGCTCAAACTTTTTTTCTGGTTGCAACGGTAATTGACGAAGTGCCCTGTGTGAAAACAGATTTTGGGATTACAAGGGAACAAGCTGAAATAAAAATAGCGGTCGTTAGCACATTTTACTGTGTCAAACAGCAGGCCGTTTTTTTTGATGAAGGTAGTTTTGTAAATTTTATTCCAGGGTACAACACTGCTGTTGATGAAAAATTTAGGATCGTCATGAAAACTTCGGATTTGTTCTGTTTGTTGAGAGGTAAATAAATTAACTTGCGTGGCGGTTTTTCCGTAAATTCTGTTATATTGGAAAAAACAAATATCGGCTGTGGTTTGTTCAATTTCAGCGAGCAAAGATGTGTATATATCCGGTTCCAGCCAGTCATCACTGTCCAGAAAGTGAATGTATTCTCCTTTTGCGTGGGATATGCCCAAATTTCTGGCCGCTCCTGCGCCCTGTGGAGTTGCAAGAGTGAAAATGCGAATACGGGAATCTTCGGCGGCAAAGCGTTTGAGAATCGCGGAACTGTTGTCTGTCGAGCCGTCATTGATACAAAGGATTTCAAAGTCGTTAAAATTTTGAGCGGTTATGCTGTTCAAACATTGTTTGAGGTAGGTTGCACTGTTATAGATGGGGATGATTATACTCAGCTTAGTCATCGGTTTTCCTTAAATTCTGTAAAAAACAAAACCCGCTCTGAAAGAGGCGGGCGGATGTTCGAAAACCGTATATTAGCAAACGGCTCGGCTTATTTGGCTGAGCCTTATTCACCGACATCCGTCCAAGACAGAAATCGGCATAAAAATTTAAGTCGCTATGCTTGGCGACTGCTAATATAAAGGGTTTTCGACGCCCGAGCTTCTATGAAGCTTATCTTCAAATTATTATACTTTGAAAAATTAGGCAAGGGATTTTGTTAAATTAAATCTTTATTTGTTGTTATAAAAATTGCACGGGTTAATTATTTGATAAATATTTACATATATAACTTAAGTATTATCGGTAAAAGAAGAGGAAATGACAATGACTAAATTTGATGAAAATACAATTCGCGAAACAGCATATTATATTTGGAAAAATAATGGTTGTCAGGCCGGAACCAGTCAACGTGACTGGGAAGAAGCCGTTAATCTGCTGGAGCGTAAAGATGCTTTGGCAACAGCCAGTCGTGTTTCTTCTCTGTATAAAGCTGCTTATTTGAGTACTCGTTTGAAGGCAGAGACTAAAAGAAAAAATAATTTAAATTTAATGCGAAAGATTATTTTGAAATAGATTTTGAATCGTTTGTATTTTGAAAAACACCGGATGAAATGAATTTCATCCGGTGTTTCGTTGGGGGGATAGGTGGTGTTGATTGTCTTCTGGAGTTTAAGGCTTCTTACTTGAGTGTTCTTTGCGTTGTGCTGCTTCTCTGAGCGAATGAGGATGAGCATTCGACGGAAGAAAATAAACCGCCCTTGAGGGCGGTTTGGATTATTTCTTGGCGGACATGATTTTCAGAGCGTCTTCTAAGGTGAGTTCTTTATCTTTGAACTCCCGGGGAATCGCATAGTTGGTTTTGCCGCATTTGATATATGGTCCGTAACGGCCGCTTAACAGCGTGATGTCATTTTTATCTTTGGGATTTTTCCCCAAGACAGTTCCGGCCGGACGTTCGGCAACGTTTTTCAAAATTTCTTCGGCGCGCTCCAAGGTGATGTTGAAAATATTGTCATCGCCGGTTAAGGATTTTGATTTACCTCCTTGTTTGAGGTATTGTCCGAATTTACCGATATTAACCTCAATACCGTTACCTAACTGGCGGGGCAGGGAAGCCAGTATCAGAGCTTGTTCGGGAGTGACTTCTTCCGGTTTGAGGAAGCGAGGCAGAGCGACGCGTTTAGGATTTTCGGTTGTTGCTGTGGCATTTTCGCCAAGCTGGATGTAAAAACCGTAAGGTCCTTTTTTCAGATAAACCTTTAAGCCATTGAGTTCTCCCATAATTTTATCTTCCGGGTTTGGGGCTTTCGGGGTGTCACTGCTCATTTCTTCCGTGACGTCAGTCAATGGTTTGGTGTATTTGCAATCAGGGTAATTTGAACAACCGAGAAACGCACCAAATTTGCCGAGCTTAATGCTTAACTTGCCTTTGCCGCATTCCGGGCAGATGCGCGGATCAGAACCGTCTTCACGAGGCGGGAAAAGGTGGTAAGACAAAACTTCGTCAATCTTTTCAATGACTTCGCTGATTTGCAGTGGTTGGACGGCATCAATGTTTTTGATGAACTTAGTCCAGAAACCGCCAAGCAGTTTTTTCCATTCCATTTCGCCGTTGGAGATGTCATCAAGATATTCTTCCAGCTGGGCGGTGAAGTCATATTCCACATATTTTTTGAAGAAGTTTTCTAGAAAAACAGTTACAATACGACCGCGGTCTTCCGGGATAAAGCGCAGTTTTTCGACTTTAACGTATTTTCTGTCCTGTAAAACAGCAATAATCGAAGCATAGGTTGATGGGCGACCAATGCCTAGTTCTTCAAGTTTTTTGACGAGGCTGGCTTCAGTAAAACGCGGTGGCGGTGTCGTAAAATGCTGTTCGGGGCGAATCTCGCCTTTCGTGACGGGTTCTCCGGTTTCTACGTTAGGCAAAATACGGTTTTCATCATCTTCATCAGTATTGTCGTCTTTGCTTTCAACGTAAAGCTTGAGGAAACCGTCAAAGTTGATGACCTGACCATTGGCGCGCAGAACAATTTGACCGTCAGCAGATGTCGCATCTACGGTGACTTTGTCCATAACTGCCGGGTTCATTTGGCAGGCAACGGTACGTTTCCAAATCAGTTCGTAGAGTTTATGGGCATCGGAGTCAAGTTTGCTTTCCAGCTTTTTCGGCGTTTCTTCAATATGAGCCGGACGGATAGCTTCGTGTGCTTCCTGCGCATTTTTCGATTTGGTTTTATATTCTTTGGCTGTTTTGGGCAGGTAAGCTTCGCCAAAGTATTTCAGGATTGCCGTGCGGCAGGCTTCAATCGCTTCCTTGGAGAGGTTGACCGCATCGGTACGCATATAGGTAATTAAACCTTCTTCGTATAGTTTTTGTGCGGTTTGCATTGTTTTCTTGGCACTGAAGCGTAATTTTCTGGCTGCTTCCTGTTGTAAAGTGGAAGTAGTAAACGGCGGTGCGGGATAGCGGTTGGTTTTTTTGCGTTCGACATTGGAAATTGCAAAATCCTGAGCTTCAATCTTTGCTTTAGCTTCAAGAGCTTTAGCTTCTGTATTTAAATCAAATTTTTCGAGCTTTTTGCCATCCAGAGTGATAAGGTGGGTTTTTATCAAGGCCTGTGTTTTGGAGATTAAATCAGCGTCGACAGTCCAGTATTCTTCTGCTTTGAATTTTTCAATTTCAGTTTCCCGTTCGCAAATCAGACGTAAGGCTACCGATTGTACGCGGCCGGCAGATTTTGAACCGGGAAGTTTGCGCCATAAAACCGGGGATAGCGTAAAACCTACCAAATAGTCCAATGCACGACGTGCCATATAGGCAGATACCAAATTGTTGTCTATCTGCCGCGGATTTTTTATGGCTTCTGTAACTGCAGATTTTGTAATTTCATGAAAGACAACACGCTCGATTTTTTTATCTTTGATTTTTTTACGAGCAGTCAATTCTTCCAAAATATGCCAGGCAATGGCTTCTCCTTCTCTATCCGGGTCGGATGCGAGGACAATCGTGTCTGCGTCTTTTACTGCGGCGACGATGTCGTTAAGGCGTTTTTTGCCGCCGGCGCTTAACTCCCAAGTCATGGCGAAACCGTCATCAGGATTGACCGAACCGTCTTTGCTCGGCAAATCGCGGATATGGCCGAAGCTGGCCAGCACTTTATAATCGCTGCCGAGGTATTTGTTAATGGTTTTGGCTTTGGCCGGTGATTCCACAATAACTAATTTCATAACCTTGTTTCCATCTTTAATTATTTAATTAACGCGACTTTGTTGCCTGCCAGGCGTGTAATTCGTCCACTCATTTCCAACTCCAAAATTTGAAGAGAAACAGTTGCCGAATCTAATCCTGACTCCCGTATAATCTCATCCACATATACTCCGCCGGGGGTTAAAAAATCAATGATATTTATTTTACCGGTGGAAAGTGCTGTCTCTGGAATATCAGCAGTTTTGGGTTGATTGTCAAGAGGGGGAAGAAATAATTCTTTTTGAACCGGGGGTAATACGGGACGGTTTGAGGTGTTTGGCGTTTGTTGCAATATGTTGATGATATCTTCGGCATTTTCAACCAAATAAGCACCGTCTTTGATTAATTTATTCGGTCCGGCAGAGCGTCCGTCAGTCGGAAATCCCGGTACGGCGAAAACGTCTCGTCCTTGCTCCAGTGCCAAACGGGCGGTAATCAATGATCCCGAGTGCAGAGTGGCTTCGACAACCAGCGTTCCTTGTGACAGAGCCGAGACAATACGGTTGCGGCGGGGAAAGTTATTGGCTGAGGGTTCCGTTCCCAACGGAAATTCAGAGATGATTGCGCCTTGAACTGCAATTTGTTCATATAGTTTCAGATTTTCCGCGGGGTAGGGGATATCAACACCGGTTCCGAGGACGGCGATGGTCGGCGCGGTTTGGCGGAGAGCATACATGGCACCTTTATGGGCGGAGGCATCAATACCGCGGGCCATACCTGAGACAATTATAACACCTTGTTCCGTTAGGTCATGCGCAATCTGAGAAGCCAGTTTTCGCCCAGGAAGGGAGGCGTTTCTTGCTCCGACAACAGATAAGGACAATGGTGAGTTTAAGCAGTTGGGATTGCCTTTGACATATAGTAGCGGCGGGGCATCTTCAATAGTGCGCAGTTGTGCGGGGTAAGTTGTGTCATTGAACGGAATGAGATGAATATTCAGGTTGTGAGCTAAAGACAATTCTCGTTCGGCCAGACGGCGCGGAAAAAGTTTACATTTGGAGGGGAGATGCTTTAAGGCTTCACTCGGTGTGCCGTAATTTTCGAGAAGTTTATAAAATGTAATGGGGCCGATATTGGCAGAATTAATCAGCTGGATGATATCAATTATGTCTTTATCGGCCGTCATCAGCGTTTATTTCTTTTTGAAGCTGATTTTGCTTTCTTCACCTTTAATCAGCCGGATAATGTTGCTGCGGTGACGAATCAAAACCAATAAGGCGATTGCGGCATAAAAAACGGTATATGTCGGTTCAACCAGAAAGAAAGCGTATAAAGGTGTTGCCAGTGCCGCGATGATTGCCGACAGAGACGAATAGCGGGTGATAACGGCACATATTAACCAAGTGGCAAGAGCCAGTAAAGCGATTTGGGGATTGGTGGCAACCAAAAAGCCAAATGTTGAAGCCACGCCTTTGCCTCCTTTGAATTTCAGCCAGACGGGGAAGTTATGTCCAATGACACCGGCAGAACCCGCAATCAGGCTTGCCACCACATTTGTCTGCGTCATATTGCCTAAAAACATATAATCGGTTGCGGGAACAATGCAGGCCGCGATGAATGCGGCGATACCTGCTTTGGAGGCATCCAAGATAACGGTCAGGAGAGCTAAATCTTTGCGCCCCGTGCGCAAAACATTGGTGGCACCGATGTTTCCGGAGCCGATTTGGCGGATGTCACCAAGACCAGCCATCCGCGTCAGGACCAAGCCGAAAGGAATGGAACCTAAGATATAGCCGCCAAGTGCGCAGAGAATAAATGTTGTAGTGATACTCATGTTTAAAGGCCTATATGTTTGTTAAAACTGCACTTATTGTTAAACGTATCGTAACCATTTTTCAACCTTATTTTTATAGTATGTGCATGGAGCAATAAATAATTTCTGCATAAAAGCTGAAATTTATAGGTGACAAGCGCACAAAAATAGTTAATATGGTGAAAACTGCGTATAAAGGCGAGAAAGGTAATGAAACCAATCTATAAACGAATTTTACTAAAACTTTCCGGTGAAGGATTAATGGGGGATAAAAGCTTCGGTATGTCTGCCGAAGTCATTCGCTCATTGTCAGCGCAAATAAAAGAAGTATATGACAGCGGGGTTCAAATTTGTCTGGTGGTCGGCGGCGGCAATATTTTCCGCGGGGCCAAAGAAGCTGTCAATGGTATGAATCGCACCGTGGCTGATCAGCTTGGTATGTTGGCAACCGTGATGAATGCACTGGCTTTGCAAGACGCTCTGGAAAAACAAGGGGTGCCGGTACGGGTGATGTCGGGTATTCATATTCCCGATGTCTGTGAGAATTATGTTTATCGCCGCGCTTTGCGCCATTTGGAAAAGAATCGGGTTATTATCTTTGCCGGCGGAACAGGTAATCCTTATTTTACAACCGATACCGGTGCTGCGCTCCGCGCTTCTGAAATGCAATGCGATGCTTTGTTGAAAGCGACACAGGTAGATGGGGTATATGACAGTGATCCGCGGCAAAATGCCGATGCCAAACGCTATAATGTCGTGACTTACGATGAGGTTATCAATCGTCAGCTGAAAGTGATGGATACGACTGCGGTGGCTTTGGCTCGAGAAAATAATATTCCGATTATCGTTTTTGCGCAGAGCGGAAAGCAGGCTTTGTCGGATGCCGTTTCAGGCAAAGGAAATTTTACAATCGTTAAACAAGAGGTATAAATATGGCTGATTTTAATGAAATTAAGAGTGACAGCAAAACCCGTATGGATAAAACCATTGAAACCCTGAAAGCTGATTTTGGTGGTTTGCGCGCCGGGCGTGCTCATGTCAGTCTGTTGGATGGGATTATGGTTGAAGCATACGGCTCAATGACCCCTTTGTCACAGGTTGGTACGGTCAGCGTTCCTGATCCGAGAACTTTATCAATCAGTATCTGGGATCGCGGTTTGGCTAAAGCCGTAGATAAGGCTTTGCGCGAATCCGATTTGGGGCTGAATCCGGCTTCTGACGGGCAACTTATCCGTATTCCTATTCCGCCGCTGAGCGAAGAACGCCGTAAAGAGTTGGTTAAAATTGCCGGCAAATATGCCGAGCAGAATAAGGTGGCTATCCGCAATATCCGCCGGGATGCTTTGGATGATGTCAAAAAATTGAAAAAAGACAATCTGATTTCTGAAGATGAAGAAAAAAGATTTGAAAATGAAGTGCAGAAACTGACAGATGAATCAATCAAGAAGATTGAAGAAATGTTGGCCGCTAAAGAAAAAGATATTTTGCAAGTCTAATTTGAGGCAGTCCTGAGTAAGTGACGTGTAATTAAGGTTTTTGTTTTGACTAAGGAAGACAATAGTTTAACGCATATTGCGATTATCATGGACGGCAACGGACGTTGGGCGGCCAAACGCGGTTTGCCGCGTTCGTTCGGGCATAAAAAAGGTGCGGAAACGGTTAAAGAAATTACCCGGGCAGCCGGTGAGGCCGGAATCCGTTTTTTGACCTTATATGCTTTCTCGACAGAGAACTGGCAACGCAGCCCGGAAGAAGTTTCGACTTTGATGGGGTTGTTGCGTCAATATCTCAAGTCAGATTTGCAGGAGTTGCAAAAAAATAATGTCCGCATACGATTTATCGGTGAACGGAATATGCTGGAAGTTGATATTGTTGTCGCAATGGATAAACTTGAAGCTGATACAGCCGCGAATAACGGACTGACACTTTGTATTGCTTTAAGTTACGGATCTCGTCAGGAGATTGTCAATGCCGTGCAGAAAGCTGCCGCATTGGTTCAGAAAGGTGATATGGCTGTAGAAGATATTGATGTAAAACTGTTTTCAGATTTGCTGTATACCAAAGATATTCCTGATCCGGATTTACTTATTCGGACCAGCGGTGAGCAGAGGGTTAGCAATTATTTGCTATGGCAGCTTGCTTATACTGAATTTTATTTTACGCAAACATTTTGGCCGGATTTCGATAAAAAAGAACTGACTGCCATTATTAATGACTTTAAGACCAGGGAGAGAAGATATGGAAAAGTCTAAAGTTTCGGCAATTATGAAAAGAGTACTTACCTCGCTGGTTTTGGCACCATTGGTTTTATGGGCGGTTTACAGCGGTTCCCCGATGATTAATCTTTTGGCTTTGACCGGAGGTGCTTTGCTTGCTTGGGAGTGGGCTAACATGGTGCCGAATTCTAAAGCTGCGGTTTACAGTGTTATGTATATGGTTCCGTTGTCGTTGGCCGTATTGACTGTTGATGCTTTGGTAATTGCTTTGGTTACTTTGGCGGTAACGATTTTGGTCTGGTTAAAGGCTGAAAATGAAAAACATCGTCGTTTGCTGACGTTGGGTGTGCCTTATATCACATTGGGTATCGGTTCTTTAATATGGTTATTTAATATGGTTGGAGCTCCGACAACATTATGGTTTATTTTGGTTATCTGGAGTGTCGATATCGGCGGATATTTGGTGGGCTGTAATGTTAAGGGGCCGAAATTGGCACCTAAAATCAGTCCCAATAAAACCTGGTCCGGACTTTTGGGCGGAATGGTTTTTGCTGCGGCCGTGAGTGTGGGGTATTCTCATTGGCTGGGAAGCCGCGAGGCTTATTTGGCTTTTGCTTTGCTGGGGATGTTTATTGCCGTTGTCGAGCAAATTGGTGATTTGGTCGAATCTTCAATTAAGAGATATTTAGGGGTGAAAGATTCCAGCAACCTGATTCCCGGGCATGGCGGGATTTTTGATCGGATTGACGGGCTGATTTTTGCGGCACCGTTGGTCGCCTTATTGTTTAAATATGGCTTAGGATTATTATAAGGAAAGAAAAATGGAGTGGTTAATTAATACGCTGTATTATGTTGTTCCCTTTGTTGTTTTACTGGGAATTTTGGTTTTTGTGCATGAATTCGGACATTTTATCGTTGCCCGGTTGTGCGGTGTTCAGGTGGAGACGTTCTCTATCGGTTTCGGCAAAACACTGTGGAGCCGAAAAGATAAAAGAGGGACAGAATGGAAAATTTCGGCAGTGCCTCTGGGTGGATATTGCCAATTTCTGGGTGATGCTGATGCTTCTTCCTCAACAGCAGACAATAAAGCTGAAGAATTAAGCGAAGAACAAAAGAAATTTGCTTTTCCTTATCAGAATCCGTTTAAAAAGCTGGCGATTGTTTTGGCCGGACCGGGTGCCAATTATTTATTTGCGGTTATTGTTTTTACTGCTATTTTCTTCTTTGTCGGGAAAATTGCTTTTCCTCCGGTTGTCGGAGAAGTTTTTCCTGATAGTGCAGCCGCATCGGCCGGGATTATTCCGAATGACCGGATTTTGACAATTAACGGTCATAAGGTAACGCATTTTGAAGATATTCGCAAAGAAGTTGATTTGATTACTGACGGACAAGCGACAATTAAATTGTTGCGTGACGGTAAAGAAATGACACTGACTTTTCCGTTAAAGGAAATTGAAGTGCAGGAATTTGACGGCAAAACCTCTAAACGGCAGATGTTGGGCGTGAAGTCAATTAATGCCATTGAGGTTGAGCAGGAAAAATTATCGCTGTTTGGAGCGGTAAAAGAGGCTTTATTAGAAACTTGGGGTGTTACCGAAGCGACATTGCGCGGTGTCGGGCAAATGATTACCGGTAAACGCAGCGGTGAGGAATTGGGCGGTATTGTCCGTATTGCTGAAATGTCCGGTGATATTTCCAAGCAGAGCAGCTGGCTGGATTTTGTGGTGTTTATGTGTTTGTTATCAATTAATCTGGGGCTGATTAACCTGTTTCCCATTCCGGTTTTGGATGGTGGACACGTTGTTCTTTATCTGATAGAAATAGTGACGGGAAAAGAAATCAACAACAGGTTGAAAGAGACTTTATTTAAAGTCGGTTTTAGTTTAATAATTGCTTTAATGGTGTTTGCAACCTGGAATGATATGGTGCGCTTATTTCACAGATGGTTCGCCTAATCAGACTTTTTGAGGATTTTAATTGATGAAAAAAATTAGTTTAACAGCTTTGAGTCTCGGCCTGATGTTGTCTTATCAGGTTGAAGCTGCCGAGGTCTATGTTCGGGATATTGAGGTTGACGGATTGCAACGAGTTGAGACTGAAACCGTTCTTTCTTATTTGAATATTGACAGGAACAGCAATGTCTCTTCTGATTATCTGAATGCTTCATTGAAACGCCTGTTTGAAACCGGGTTGTTTGCTGATGTCAATTTTGATCGCCGCGGCGATGGGCTGTTAGTTATCAAGCTGGTGGAGAATCCGATTATTAACAAGCGGGTTTTTGATGGCAATGATAAAGTTGATGATGCTTTGCTCGAATCTGAAGTTCAATTAAAATCTGGGTCGATTTATAATATTGCCAGAGTGCAGGAAGATGTTCAGCGTATTTTGGAAATTTATAAACGTTCAGGGCGGTATGCAACTGTTGTTGAACCGAAAATTATCAAACGCGATCAGAATCGTGTCGATTTGGTTTATGAAATAAGCGAAGGTCCGACGGCGGCTATCAGCAAAGTTAATTTTGTCGGCAATACTCATTATTCGGATGATGATTTGCAGTCTGAAATTATGAGTAAGGAAAGTCGTTGGTATCGGTTGTTTTCTTCAGCTGAAAATTATGATCCTGAAAAGACTAATTATGATAAGGAATTGTTGCGTCGCTTTTATTTGAAACGCGGTTATGCTGATTTCAGAGTTATTTCTGCTATTGCGGAATTGAGCCCTGATAAAAAGTCATTTGTGGTGACTTATGTTTTGGATGAAGGTCCGCGTTATGAGGTGGAAGACATTCAAATTAATTCTGCAATTAAAGATGTGGATGCTGCGCCGTTATATGATGAAATTTTAATTGAAAAAGGTGACTGGTATAATGCTGATTTGGCTGAAAAATCTGTTTATGCCATTACCGAAGAATTAGGTAAAAAAGGATTTGCTTTTGTTGATGTTACACCTGATTTGCGTAAAACAGGCAATGGTAAACTGGTTTTGGTGTTTGATATTGATGAAGGGCAGCGTGTGTTTGTCGACCGGATTAATATTACCGGCA
>CANDEX010000005.1 GCA_947383875.1 uncultured Azospirillum sp.
TATTTCTAAAACTGCTTATTGAGGAACGCAAACACGCCGGTTTTACTCAAACATTACTGACGGAAAACTTAACCAATCTCAACCCTACATAGCCAAATATGAAAAAGGCGTCCGCCTCATGAACTTAATAGAACTTCTCGAAATTGCTGATGCCCTCTGGTTTTAATCCGTTTGACTTCCTCAGCAAATTATTTAAGCGTTTCCAATAAACCCAGGTTATTTTCATCAACAAAAATCGCCAATCTCCGCTATTTTGCCCCTTTACTTATCCAATATTCACTTATTTTATGCCATATCTGCAAAATAATAGTTTCAATTCTGATAAATTTGGATATAATCGCTTCGTTATAACAAACACGTGTTTTAATGAAGAAACTAAATAAATACATAGTCAAGCAAATCATGATTGGTTTTTTGCTGGTGACATTTTCATTAATGTCTGTCATTTGGCTGACCCAATCTCTGCGCTTTGTCGAACTGGTTACCAACAAAGGGTTACCGGTGATTTTGTTTGTCAAAATGACATCTCTGCTCATGCCGCGGATTTTCGTGATTCTTTCACCCATTTCATTGTTTGTCGCAACTTTATTTGTATATAACCGTATGCTGTCTGACCGGGAATTGGTTGTCATGAAAGCCGCAGGAATAAGCCCTTGGGCTGGTGCTAAAGCTGCAATTTATGTCGGACTTTTCATGTCTTTTTTTAACATCTATACGAACAATATTGTTATTCCTGCAGCTGAAAAAGCATTTAATGAACTTGAATGGCAGGTAAAAAATGACGTATCACACCTCATGTTCCGTGAAGGCGAGTTCACGTCTCTGCAATATAATTTGACAGTCTTCATTACCTCTCATGAAAAAGATGGTTCGGTTTCGGGCATTTTAGTCAACGACGAGCGCACCCCTAAAACAAAAACCACAATTTCAGCCCAAAAGGGTCGAATTATATATACGGACAAAGCACCGCGTTTAATTATGGTCAATGGCGTTCGACAGGAAATTAATAAAGAAAACGGACAGTTTTCATCACTATCATTTGACCGCTATTCTGTAGACTTTGAAGGACAAAACCCCACCAAATCTAAAGAAACCGGAGCTCGCGAAAAAAATCTGTGGGAATTACTCAACGCCCGCAAAGATTCAAACCTGACACCGGCTGAAGTTAATCGTTACATTGTTGAAGGTAACAAAAGGATTCTCACGCCGTTATACAATCTCATTTTTGCACTAATGGCCTGCACCGGACTATTGGTTGGAAACTTCAATCGCCGCGGCCAAAATAAAATCATCTCCGTATCCATTATTTCTATGGTCGCCGTTCAGGCCGGTGATCTGATTTTTGGAAATCTGGCAACCAAACATCTTTACTTCTTGCCGTTAATGTATTTTAACTTCTTACTGCCGCTGGCTGGCTGTATCTGGCTGCTGCTCTTTTATAATCCCGCAATGTTCATACGTCGCCGCACTCACGGAGAACTTCGGAATGACTAAACGCAGCCTGCTACACATTTTGCTGCTGGCCGGAAGCATCCTCGGCTCCGGTTTCGTTCAGGCCAATGAACTGCCGGAAGTCATTGCCGGAACAAAAGTCAGTAGAGTTTCTCCCAAACCATTCGGCGAACTTGAACAAAACCCTAACATTACGGGCTTCATGACCCCGATGCCGATTAAGCGCGAAAATAAAGAAATCTATTTTAGTGCTAATGAAATGGAAAATAACCGCGAGCTGGAAACCATTACAGCCATTGGCGATGTCAATATTATCCGAGACGGCTTAACGTTGAACGCAGACAAGGTCATTTATAATCAAAAAGATGACATAGTCACCGCTGTCGGCAACGTCCGCATGATAGATTCCGATAACAACGTACTGTTTTCTGATTATGTTGTTTTGAGCAACCAAATGTCTCAAGGCGAAATGGAAAATATCAAAATCATCATGAAAGATGAAAGTCGAATTGCGGCTCGCCGTGTTCGCACAATGTCGAATAAAAACAAAATAATGAACAATGCTGTTTATTCGCCTTGTGATGTTTGCACCGCCAATCCTAACCCTTTATGGCAGTTAAAAGCCCGCAAAATAAAGCATGATGCGGAAAATCAAAACGTTTACTACAAAGATGCCACGCTGGAAGTGAAAGGCATTCCCGTTTTTTATACTCCGTTCCTGTCTCATCCGGATCCGGAAGTTAAACGCCGCAGCGGTTTTATGATTCCTGGTTTTGGATCCAGCAGTTATTTAGACGGATATCTCCAACCTAAATATTTCTGGAATATTTCTCCTCACGAAGATTTAACCCTGTCTCCGATTATCAGTGTCAAAAGAGGACTGATTGCAGATGCAGACTACCGACGTTATTTTGACAGAGGATATCTGCACACTCAAGGGTCAATCCTGCATGATGATGATAAAGACGAAACCCGCGGCAACCTATATGTCAAATCACGTTACGAACTAAACGATTACTGGGTTTCAGACTTAGACCTCAATTATGTTTCGGATTCTATGTATTTAAAAGATTTGTCTCTGCCTAAAAAAGAAGATGCTTGGCTGACATCCAGTGCTAAACTTCAAGGATTTGACAATCGCAATTACGCCGCCATAGAAGCATATTATTACAAACTGATTAGTTACAATTTAAGAGTTCTGGATGCTCAAGAATTTCGCCGTCGGAAATATGATAAGCCATATGCTCTGCCTTTGATAACTTACGAAAATGTCAGTGAACCCGGAGCTTACGGCGCATATTTCAAAAACACTTTTGACTTTGCTTCTGTTCTTCGCGATCAGGATGTCAGCACCCAGCGGCTGTCTATGATAAATTCATGGAACCTGCCTTACACCAGTCCTTACGGTGAAAAATATCGTATGGTCGCATCCGTTAAATCAGATGCTTATTATGTTGACAATTACACCAACCCAGATAACAAAAAATTCACCGGAGAAGTCGGACGGGTATTCCCGCAATTAGGCTTAGAGTGGAAAATGCCTTTTGTCCGCGCAACAGACACCTCTCGCCATATTGTTGAACCTGTCGTTGTTGCCGTAGCAGCCCCTAAAGCCGGTAATAAAGTTAATAAAATTCCGAATGAAGATAGCCAATATGCTGAATTGGATGATACCAACGTATTAGACATTGATCGTTACGCCGGTTATGATCGTAATGATACCGGCAGTCGCATCAGTTACGGTATTAATTGGAGCTCATATGGTACCGTTATCGGCCGCACACAGGCATTTATCGCTCAAAGCTATAAATTCAGTGAAGATGAAAGTTTCGCACCCGGTGATTATAATAAAAGATTCAGTGATTATGTCGGTCGTATTTACGCCAACCCCAACCGTTATTTGGATATGAATTACCGCTTCCGTCTGGATAAAGATGATTTAGACATGAAATACAGCGAATTATCAGCACGTATTGGACCGGACATTTTGAATGCTTATGTATCATATATCTATTTGCAGGGAAATGAAGCCACCCGCGCCGAAAACATAGGTGAACGCAAAGAATTATACACGGCTCTTGCTGCCAGACTCACCAGAGATTGGAGCATCAGCATTTATAACCGTCAGGATTTGACGAAAGGAGGAGGTTCGCTGGAACACGGCGGCGCACTGACTTATGAAGATGAATGTCTGAAAATCATAGGCAATATTCATCGCTACGATTCGACAGATCCTGAAGATAAGAATGATTATGAATTTACCGTATCGCTCTACCTTAAAACCTTGGGCGGTGTCGGTTCCAAATAACCTAACGGGAGATATTAAATGACAAGATTTCTGTTACTGATATTAAGTCTGACTCTGGCCGCACCGGCAACTGCACAATTTGCAGACATGGCTCCTGCCGAAGAAGAAAACAGTGAACGTTCGGTTGTTTTCCAAAACGCCCAATCTCCCGTACAGGAAGCTCCGGCAGCTCCCAAACCCAAACAACCTGTCAGCGAACCGGTACGCATTTATAACTCCGGTAATGTGAAAATCATCGCCGTTGTTAATGGAGAACTACTGTCATCAACGGATGTCGAAAACCGCGCCAAAGCTTTTGTAATGAGCACTCACATTCCGTTTAACGCCGAAACCAAAAAAATGATAATTGCCAAAGTCATTCAATCCGCAATAGATGAAAAATTAAAACTGCAAGAAGCTAAACGTCAGGGAATTGATATTTCTGAAAAGGATATTGATGCTTCCGTACGACATTTTGAGCAAAGCAATAACATTCCTGCCGGAAAATTAAAATCTTTGCTGGCCAAAAACGGCGTCAGTATGGATGTTTTTCGTGAACAAATGAAATCAGACATCGCATGGATTCGCGTTGTTCGTAAACAAATGATGTCTGACGGAGGCATTACTGATGCCGAAGTTGAAGAAGGCATCAATCAATCAGCTAAAGATATGTCTACCCCGAAATACATGGTTTCTGAAATTGTCATAAAAAAACCCAATGCCAAAAATCTGGGTGATTTAGTTGCCAATCTGCGCCGCGATCCCCGCTTTGAGCTCTATGCTGCTCAATTTTCCGAAAGCCCAAGTGCCTCTAACGGCGGTAATCTTGGTTGGTTAAACCAGGGGCAATTAACGGCACAACTGGATAAGAAAGTTCTTTCGATGAAAGAAGGAGAAATTTCAGACCCGATACAAATCGGTGATGAATTTCATATCCTAAAACTGGCTCAAATATATGACCCCAAGAAAGACAAACCCAAACTGCCGACTAAAAAAGAAATGCGCCAATTTATGGAAAACAAGCGTCTAGAAGAAGTCTCAGCCAAACATTTACATAACATCCGTCAACGTGCGGTTATAGAACTGCGAAACTAATGACCAATCTCTCCGAAAAAATAGCAGCATTGCCTTCTCTGCGTCTGACTGTCGATTCCCATGGTCTTTTAGCAAAAAAAGCTCTGGGACAGAATTTTTTGTTAGATAAAAACATTACAGATAAAATTATTCAATTATCTTTGCAAAAACAAAATCTCAAAAATTTTTCCGGAGCAAACATATGTGAAATTGGCCCTGGACCCGGCGGTTTGACACGAGCGGCACTTAGTGCTGAACCGGAAAGTCTAACAGTTATTGAAATGGACGAACGCTGCATCGCCATCATGAATGAAATAAAAGAAAAAACCGGCGATAAACTGCATATTATCAACGGAGATGCCATGCAGATTAACGTTGCCGAACTTATTCCCGAGCCACGTCATATTATCAGTAATCTCCCATACAATATTTCCGTTCCGCTGCTTATCGGCTGGCTAAAAAACATCAATTCATACCAATCACTGACGCTGATGTTTCAAAAAGAAGTCGCCGAACGCATTACAGCACCCATAAAAACCAAAGATTACGGAAGAATTTCCGTATTAAGCCAGTTGCAATGCCGTATAGATAAATTATTAGACCTCAATCCAAATTGTTTTACTCCCGCTCCTAAAATTTGGTCTTCAGTTCTACTGTTTCGTCCTCTTCCGCAAACGCTAACAACACAACAGATAAACAAAGTTGAAAAATTGACAACTATGGCTTTCGGACAACGCCGAAAAATGATTCGTCAAAGCCTCAAACAAATCAATAATCTTGAACGCAAATGCGAAGAATTAAACATCCCGCTGACTGCCCGTGCTGAAGAACTTTCACCGCAACAATTTTTATCTTTAGCTGACCTAATTTAATATTTTGTCAATTTTTTGTTGATAATAAAATTAAAATAATGTATAAAGACTTCACTATACTTATTATTTTAAAACTTTACCATTATGAACTACGGAAAAATTATGGGAATTTTCCGACGGAAAACCCATCTGAAAAATGTCGAGAACATCAAGCTGAGCGAAGGAAAAATCGAGGTAAACTACTTCAAATCCATCCTCAAGAACATTATGGAAATTTGCGGTCACGTAGAATTCAGCCCTAAAAGCAATTACGCCTGGCGTTGGAATGATATCACGGTCGGAATGATTGCCGATTTGCTGAGCGCACCTGCCGACAAAGCAGCAAAACTCCGCGCCGAAATCATTCAACCGCCCGTCAGCCGTAATACAATCAAAAGCTACCTGGCAGATCTGCTGGAATGCAAGCTTGAAGAAATAGATGAAACAGCCCCTATTCGCAGTATGACTCTTCCGGTTTGCGATTATCAGCCTAAATCTTATCTGACCACACTCGCATGGCTAGAAAAAACCTTCGGCTTCAAAACGCCGCCGGAAATCATTAACCAAGGCAGTATCAAAGACTTGCTCGACCTTTTTCTTCTTTAATTTCAAACCCAACAAGCAGCAAACCCGTTTTGCTGCTTGTTTTTTGTCAAATTCTTACAAATTAGTCCTTGATTTTTTCAAAATATAATGCTAAAAAGATGGCAGAGATTTATTATTTTTTACTAATTTTTTAATCACTATTACTTATGAATACAACAATTTCCCTGCCGGTAGTAATGAGCTTTATCGCTGACTTTCTCTCAACCGCAAAGCCGCAGTTTGCGTCTCTCAACGAAGAAAAATTGGCCGAACTCTTCGCCCAACCGTTGACCAGCCTCAAAACGCCAGAACTCAACAAACTCTGCTCTGCACTGAATGACTTCACCAAAAGCAAAAAAAACACCCGCAGCTACACAAAATTCCCGGATTTGTTTACATTCGACGATCTTGCCCGTTTTTACGCGCTCAACGAAGAAATCTTCCGCATTCCGTCTCGTGAACGCCTGACCCAGCAATGGGTAAAAGAATCCGGTGCCGGAGAATACAGTTTGCTGACAGCTTCTGTCGACAGCAGTATCATTACGCGTTGTCAGGCAATCAGCTTATGTGAATTATCTGAAGAATTGACCGGCCGCATCATCTTGGCTGACTGTCGCACTCCTATGCAATATCTGGGAGCCGATGCCACATTCAGCGATATCATTGACTACTTCACCGTAGGTTCAAAAAAGATTGATGACATCCGCTACAAAATCTTCAAGGTTTCCCCGGAAAACAAAAACAACTACCTGAACAAATTCCGTATCGTTGTTCTGCGCACTTACGCCATGAACCTCGGTAAAGAAGACCTCAGTGATGCCGAACTTGAAATGTTTGCCAATGAATTCGTTCACGACTGCAAGCTTCCGGATTTCTCCGGACCGCGTGACTGGGATCTCCCCATCTGGTGGACAGAAGATCAGCTGAACATTCAGATTTCCGGAAAACTTGACTGGATCACAGACACCACCAAGGTTTCAGAAGTTGTTGACGCCTTTGTCGAAGCTAAAGGCAAAAAACTCTAAAAAAACAAAGGAGTGGTATTAATTACCGCTCCTTTATTTTTGCCAATGAGCCAACGGATGTAAAGTCTGCACAGTTTTAATAAGCTTATCAGGCAAAATATGCGTATAAATTTCCGTCGTATTAATACTTTCATGCCCCAGCATTTTTTGTACGGCTCGCAAATCAACATCACTGTTTAATAAATGAGTGGCAAAAGAATGTCGTAAGACGTGAGGACTCAGTTTTGCCGGACTAATACCTGCAATAACCCCCAATTCCTTAAGATGCTTAAAAAAGCCATCACGGGTAATATGACCGGAAGCAGAAGATTTTGAAGGAAAAAGCCAAATAGACCGCCGACCGCCTTTAATAAATTCATCACGATAAGTCAAATAATCAAATACCGCCTCTATTGCCGCAGGTGCTACCGGAACAATACGCTCTTTACTGCCTTTACCACGCACAAATAACTGACGTTTATCAAAATTAAAACAATTTTCAGGCAAAGCAACCAGCTCTGAGACACGCAAACCGCAAGCATACATCAGCTCCAACATAACAGCCACTCGCCTCTGACTGACAGAATTGCCTTGCTGCGCAACATATATTAAACGATGGATTTCTTCTTTGGTTAAAAACTTAGGCAGAGGCTTTTGCTGCTTAGGCGATAAAACATCTGCCGCCGTATTATCTTTAATTTCTTTTTCCGTATACAAAAACTTAAAAAATTCTCGAATAGCCGATAACTTTCTTGCCACCGTTCTAGGAGAACGTCGCAATCCGCCCAAATACTTCATAAAATCAGAAATATCGTCTTCTGTAATTTTTTTTAAATCGGAATTGCAAAATTCTAAAAACTGTTCAACATCCCGTCGATAACCTTCAAGCGTATTCTGCGCCGCCCCTTTTTCGGCAGCCATCATTTCCAAAAAACTTTCAACCGGACTGCGCATAACAGTTACTTATTCAAAAACGTATTCTCTAAAGTCTGCTGCACCTGTTCAACTTTCACCGGAACTTCTCTTGTTGCCACAAATAAAACAGCAGCAATCAACACCGCCCCAATAACATAATAGATAAAATTTGATTTTTTCTGTCTCATAAGCTATAACCTTAAAAAAATTGTTGCGAAAAATCTAAGTCTTTATATTATCTAGCATAATAAACTTGAAAGAAGAATTAAAAAAGCAAAAACATGATTAAAAAAATCGATAAAATAATTCTTTTGGTCGGCCTGATGGGCAGCGGTAAAACCAGCGTTGGCAAACGTCTGGCTAAGAAGCTTAACCTGCCGTTTGTCGACGGTGACCAAGAAATTGAAAAAGCAGCCGGTCTGTCTTTGGTTGATGTTTTGAAATGCTTCGGCGAAGAAGAATACCGAGCCGGCGAAAAGCGCGTTATGAAACGCCTGCTGCAAGGCAATCCTTGCGTTTTGGCTTCTGGCGGCGGTTCTTTTGTTGCCGAACAAACCCGTCAATTGGCTAAACTTAACGCTGTCACCGTCTGGTTAAAAGCAGACGTGGACGTGCTTTATAACCGCACCGCCGGACGCAAACACCGCCCGTTCCTGGAAGGCAATGATTCTCACCTGAAAAATAAACTCGAAAAATATATCAGCGAAGAATATCCCTACTATTCAGAAGCAGATATTATCGTTGAAACCAAAGAAGAACAAGTAGACAACACCGTTCTCCGTGTCATAGAAGCTATTAACACATTCATATCCTCTACAAAAACCGCTTAAACAGCGGTTTTTTTGAGCACAGAAACAAGATTTTTAACGATTCGCACACTTTACCTATTTTTCTCCCTCCCCCTCTCCGGAGTCAAAAAAAGCTGGTTTATAACATTAAAAATCAGAAAAAATATTAGTTAAACTAACTCTAAAAGAGCTTCAATTTGTTTTTTGATAACTTTTAAGGTCTTGTCATCTTGCTTTTGAAGAATTTGTAAAATTGTTAAGATGTTGCCGGACAGTTCTACAGAAGTTGTTTTTTGTGTGTTATCAGCAAACAATTCTTCAATAGAAATATTTAAAGCTTCAGAGATTGATAACAAAGTCGTTATTTTAGGATCACTTAATCCTCTCTCTATATTGGATATGGTATTTATCATTTTGCCTGATATATCCGCAAAATCTTCTTGATTTAAGCCTTTTTGTTTACGCAAATACGCAATACGTTGACCTAAATTCTTTAATACGTGATTCGTCTCATTCATTTTGTACCTCTGACTCATGATTATTTTCACAGTTCAGTAGGAAAAATGCTATAGCGGTTCAATGTGTTTTTTTGAGTTCCTTTTCTTGACATTGCCACTACCACACACTACAATGTGTTTTATTTAGAAAACATTAATATAGTTAAATGTGTTATTGCGAAATGAATCGATATAAGTGAGGACTAATGTCTATTTTTTTGAAGAAAAAAATCATTAAAAGCAATTGTGTGGTTAAAAAATATAAGCTCTTTGGAATTACACTTCTACGCAAAGAAAAGTCTCTTTTAAAACAAAAATACAATTTGTTAGGAATTAAAGTCTGTCGCAAATTAATAAAGAGCGCAAAGAGTGTTTGTGCGCATGATTTTACGGAAATGTGTTTTGACCCAGTTAATAAAATAAGCCGTAAAATTGACATTATTGTTCCGATTTATAATGGATATGAATATTTAGATAATTTGTTTGAAAGCATTAAAAACAATACGGACTTACCCTATCGCTTATTAGTTATTAATGATTGTTCCACCGACGTAAGAGTATCTTCTTTTTTAGAAAAACAGAAGGAGATTTTTGGAAATAATCTTGTCATAAAGAATAATTTACAAAATCTCGGTTTTTTAAAGAGTGTGAATGAATTATTGAAAATATCTATAAATGATGTGGTTATCGTTAATACAGACGTTGTATTGCCTAAAAATTGGGCATCTCGATTATTTTATCCGATATTTTCAGATGCTAAAGTTGCTTCTGTTACCCCATTTAGCAATGCGGCAACAATATTTTCACTGCCTGAAATGTGTATTGATAATCCGTTTAACGATGATTTAGAAAAGATAAATTCTGCTTTAAAATGTCTGGCTCCGGATTATACAAAATTAAAATTTACAACAGGAATGGGGTTTTGTATGGCGATGAGCCAAAATGCAATACAAAAGATAGGCTTTTTTGATGAAATCTTTGGAAAAGGCTATGGTGAGGAAAATGATTGGTGCCAAAGAGCTTGTCAGACAAGATTATATAACACTCTCGCTGCAAATCTGTTTGTTTGGCACAAGCATGGAGGAAGCTTTTCCGATGATGAAAAAAAGAAGTTAACGAAAGCGCACCTCGAGTTGTTAAAGAAAAAATACCCTAATTATTGTAATGACGTGGCCGATAATATCAAAGATTCTTATTATGAATATGTTCACTTTATAGCAGAAATATTGTACCTAAATGCTTCAGCTCAATCAACGATAGTATGGTTTGACCATTCTATGGGAGGAGGAACCGAAGTATATACCAAAAATATCTTTGACGAATACGCAGATAAAAATTTATTTCTTCGAATACAGCAATCTTTTAATGATGAAGTTGGTGTTTCTTTTCAATATAAAAATTATCAGGGACAGAATGTTTTTAAAAGTATGAAACAGCTAAAACAACTGCTAGCACATATTCATATAGAACAAATTATCATTAATAATTTGGTATCATATATAAATATTGAAAATACATTATTGGACATTGCTGATATAAAAGAGAAAAGCAGGGCAACGGTTTCTTTTAGATTACATGATTTTCAATGTATTTGTCCAACAATAACAATGATGAATAGAGAAAACAAATATTGCGGCGGAAATCAATATCATATGTGTGAAAAATGTATTTTACATAATCCCAATACTATAATTTCTTATAGCAATATTTTGAATTATCAGTTTTTGTGGCGTAAATTTTTGAAAGATGTTGCAGATGAAATTATTGTTTTTAGTAAAAGTTCAAAAAATATTTTAGAAAGGTATGCTCCTGATATAGCAGACAAAACTAATATTGTGCCGCATCGCATAAAAAAATTGAGAAAAGTTAAAATTAAAGAACACAAAGAAATTAACATTGGTGTTATTGGCAGTATAGGCATCTGTAAAGGAAGTGAACTTGTTAATACTATGGCAGATTATTTAGAGAATGTTAATGGAGTAAATATCTGTGTTATCGGAATATTATATCCATATGGAAAATCTACTCGCGTATTGGGAGAGTATGAAAGAGATAACCTACCAAAACTTCTCGAAAAAAATAATATTGATATTGTCTTTATTCCATCGATTTGTCCTGAAACATTTTCATATACAACAAGGGAAGCGATTGAAATGGAAATACCTGCTTGTTGTTATAATCTAGGCGGTCAGGCTGATCAGATAAAAAAATATAAGTATGGTTTGGTTTTAGAAAACTTTGATATTAAAGAAAATATTCAGATGATTTGTAAATTTATAAATGACCTCAGAATTAAAACAAAAAATACGAAGAATGAGTCGAGTAGCAGGCGTCAAGAGTGAAAGTACCGGAGCCCTGCGGCATAAAATAGTCCAGTGAACTATTTTATGCCGAAAAGCAATAAAACTTGGTGTTGCGAGCTAGTGATAACGACGCGAAACAACACCTTTAGTTAGAATTGAAAACCTACATGAGGACACTTTCAGCTCGCAGACAACACACTTATCGACCATTATACGAATTTGTAAAGTTACAAGAAAGGAGCATGCTACGCCGTCAATTTTTTTCGACGTGTACCTAATCATAAAAATTCGGAGAACGAGGAAAATAATAAGAATTTAGGATAAAAAAAGCGGAGCGTACCAAAACGTACGTGAGCATTTTTTTAATCCGACAATTCTGTATTAGTTTCCCATTATACGAATTTTTACCTTGCGCCGATAAGCGACAATGACGATATCGTATCCCCCATACCTACCAAAGTAAGTGGTTTTTCAACTAAAATGGTTGGCAGGGCTATCAAATCGAAATCTTCTGCTTCTGCAAAACCGGTTGTCAGAAGCTCGGGTTTTCCCAAATAATCTGACAGGCGGCGCAGTTCATCCAGACCGACATCGGAAACTTGCTGACCTTGTGCCCAAAGCAGGTTTTCAGCTTGATTGATATTTCCTGTTCCGGCTTTTCCGGCAGCAACGGTTGCTGCTAACATCATCCCGCGGAGGTTAGCCTCCGGCGTAATTTTAAAGCCTTTGTCTTGCAGAGTCATATAAAGCCCGAACATATGCAGTTGAACCCGCGGAGCTTTAATAATCTTTTTCACTTGCAGCAAAGCTTCAAACATATTAACGCTGTGCGTCTGGCAATCGCAAGCTTGGGCTAAAGCTTCACAACCGCAAACTTCCAAAATATCCATAGCTTCACGTTCGTTAATACCTATGGAATCAACTTTCGGCGCAATCGTACCGATAATAGATTTACGCACGGCAATATCCTGAGTTGAAGCTATCTCCAAATGAACGATATCTCCCAACTTTTTCCAAGTTTCAATAATAGGCAAAGCTCCTTCTTGCAGTCTGACTCCGTCATTATGCTCCGTCAAAGCATGGAAACCTGACAAAACAACATAATCCATCTTTTTTGCTGTTGTCGTTTTTATAAAATTATCATCCATCACCAAATGTAAATTTAACGGATCATACGTTGCAATAAACCTATTAGATTTAGGGCAAACAAATGTTTCACCATCTATGGTTAAACAATCACCTTTATCAAACTCAATAATCCAATGAATCAAAGGAATATCGGTTTGTCGGTCAATCAAATAAGCTGGTTTTTCATCACCTTCTGCATCAAATGATAACAAGTTATCCAATTTCAAAAATTGTTCAGCTTGTAATTTAGGCAGCGAATTAGCATGAGCATAAACCTTATTCACACCGGTCACCGCCAGCACGTTGGCCACAATACCGCCTTGCCCGCCCATCTGCAAACGATCATACCCCAAATGCTTAACCATCCAGTCATAAACCGTTTTATCTTCCGTCAACCATTCTTCGGCAATTCCTTGCGTAAAACATTTAAAAATTCCTTTCACCACATCATTGCCGGATAAAAGTTTTGTTTGATGGATATTTTGTAAATCATCCAAATTTAAACCCGCTGTTGTCGCCAGCTCGGCAATTTTCTGTCCGCTGACTTTAATCACCGCATCAATATTAGCGTTAAAAGCCGTCGCCGCCGCTGAAACCTGTTGCATATTGCTGAGTGTCTGAGGAACAGAAGCAAATTTATCAGCCCAAATTTTTTTCAATTCATTGTTATCCATTGTCTTCCTCATATTTTATTTGCTTTTAAGGGTATTAACTTTCATCAAGGCCAAGGAATGAGCTGAAATATTAGCTATAGCCTGATTAAAATTCACCTTCGCCTGAGCTTCAGCCATCCACCGCTGCAAAGCAGCATCTTCCGCAAAAGCAGGGAAATCAAGCTGATGAAGATTATCCAATGCCAAGCTCAAATCACCGTTATTAACCAGTTCTCTGATTTGATGAAAACTGTCTTTTTCCTGAGCTTCGTTTTGCGGTGCCGCAATATCATTCACTCTTTTAACTTTAACAACCTCATTAAATTTGATATTCAAAACTTCTTTCCAGCTCTTGCCTTCCATATCCTGCTGAGTTTTAACTTTAGCCAGACGACTGTATATCTTGCCAAACTCTCTAACCAAATAAGACTGTGATTTAACACCGTCTCTGGCATAACGAGCTATCGTTTCCACATCACCTTGAATATCAGCATCACTTTTAGCCAATTGTTGAAGAATTTCAGCTTCATAAATAAAACTCGTTCCATTTTCAGAACTTTCCTTAACCATCATCACTGCCGTCAGCACCAAAGCACCGTCATCACTGATTTTAGCTAAAGTATCTAATCTTTCTTCAATTTTATCCAAACGAGTAACAATACCCAATACTGTCGCCACGTCTGCCTTGGAATCAATCACATTCAGATTTTGCTTTTCTATCGCTTCCAACTTATCATCAAACCGGCTCAAATCAACATGCTCTCCTTTTCCTGTCGGCCAAGCGTTAATTTGTGCCTGCAAAGAAGCGACCTGACTTTGCAACATAGCCAGCTGTTGATCTAACTGATTGTCCTGAGCTGTATATTTTTCATGAGCGGATGTCTGAGCAGAAACATAATCAACCATATTTTTAACAATTTGCGGATTCCGCCAAATTCCATAAACAACCCCTAAAAACAGAACCCATATAACCACCCTGCTTCCGGCTTTTTTAGCTTGTGCGGCCACCGTGGTTTCAGATGCTGCCGATTGTTTGTTTCCCGCGCTTTTAACCATTTTACGTTCCTCTTATGATAAATTCTTGGCAATAAACTTTTTATAGTGTATATAATTATAAAAAAACTGCAATAAATATATGGATTATTCAAATGTTAGTTTTAGGCATAGAAAGCAGCTGTGATGAAACCGCCGCCGCTATTGTAAACGAAAAAAAAGAAATTCTCGGTCAAAGCCTTTTATCACAGGAAGAACACAAAGTTTTCGGCGGCGTAGTTCCTGAAATTGCGGCACGTTCCCACCTTGACCACATCGATGAAATCATCGAAAACTGCGTTCGCAAAGCCGACATCAAATTACAAGATTTAGATGCTATTGCGGCTTCTTCCGGACCGGGACTTATCGGCGGTGTCGTCGTTGGGGTTATGGCCGCCAAAGCACTGGCCCTGTCATTAAATAAACCGTTTATTGCCGTTAATCATCTGGAAGGTCATGCATTATGCGCCCGCCTCACCGGAGATGTCTGTTATCCTTATTTGTTGCTGTTAGTTTCCGGCGGACATTGCCAAATTCTAATTGTTAAAGGTGTCGGTAATTTCGAGCGTTTGGGAACTACCATTGACGACGCAGCCGGCGAAGCATTTGATAAAGTTGCAAAAATGCTTAATCTCGGCTATCCCGGCGGTCCGATGATTGAAAAAATGGCTTCTGTTGGTAACCCGGAGCGTTTTATTCTCCCTCGCCCTCTGCAAAACTCCGGTGATTGTAACTTATCTTTTTCCGGCTTAAAAACTGCCGTAAGAAAAATTATAGAATCTTATTCTCCTGACGGAAAAATTGAACACGCCATCATGCGTAAAAGAGAAGCGGCTGATATCTGTGCATCATTTCAAACAGCAGCCACTGATTGCCTGTGTCGCAAACTGGAAAAAGCTATTGATTATTTCAAAAAAAATTATCCGGAAGGTAAAGATTTGGTCGTCTCCGGCGGTGTTGCAGCCAATAGTTTCCTGCGCCAATCTTTACAACAACTGGCAGACAAACACGGCTTAATATTTTCCGCACCGCCAATCAAATTCTGTACCGATAACGGCGTTATGATTGCCTGGGCAGGATTGGAAAGATTTCAACAAGGATATACTAATGATTTGAACTTTAAACCCCGCCCTCGCTGGCCTCTGGATGAAAATGCCCCCAAAGCTGCCGGAGCCGGAGGTGTCAAAGCATGATAAGACCCACCGCCGAAATTCTGGAAATAATGGATATCTTTTATCAAAATAATCCTAATCCCCGTTGTGAATTAAATTTCCATAATGCATATACCTTACTGGTCGCAGTAGTGTTATCAGCACAAAGCACCGATAAGGGTGTCAATAAAGCTACCGCCGACTTGTTCAAAATAGCCGACACACCACAAAAAATGATTTCGCTTGGTATTGATAATCTAAAAAATCATATAAAAACAATAGGTCTCTATAACAACAAAGCCAAAAACATCATAGCTTTAAGCCAAGAATTAATAGAAAAATATCAAGGGGACGTCCCGCATAATCGAGAAGCATTGGAAAATCTGCCCGGTGTTGGCCGAAAAACTGCCAATGTTGTATTAAATGTTTGGTTTGGTGAACCGACCTTAGCCGTTGACACTCACGTTATGAGGATATCTCACCGTTTAAATATGAGCCAAGGTAAAACACCATTAGAAATCGAGAAAGACTTATTGCGGGTTTTACCTGAAAAATACATCAAAAACGCCAATCACTGGCTGGTACTGTTTGGAAGATATACCTGCAAAGCCCAAAAACCGGACTGCAAAACCTGCCCTATTGCCACATTATGTCATTCGCCAGACAAAAATATTTAACTCCAAACTGAAAAAAGCGGCCTTTTACAAATCAAATCATCCCACTTGTCAGCTTCAATAATGATACCGCTTTCCGGTGCTATAAAAATTTGTTCTCCAATAAAGAACTGCATAATTTTTTCAACAACCGGTAAATGCGTCACAATTACAACATTCTGATATCCTTTCTCAGCGGCTTCAGCAATTAGCAAATGCATAAAAAACGTCACTTGCTGCATTGAAGATAACTCAGATAAATTTGTCGTAACCACCAGTTTTTCAAGAGGATATCCCATTCCTTGCGCAACTAAACAAGCCGTTTCTTTAGCTCTGGTAATTTCAGAACTGTAAACGACATCAGCCGTTCCTATCTCAGCAGCTAACTGCCCGCCTCTCGCTAAACACCTCTGACGGCTATCGGCAGTTAATGACTGTAATACACCGGGAACATATTCCCCATGACGCATTATAACTAATCTGATACTCATTATCCCTCAGCCTGATTAGTTTCCGCATCGGCTGTCCATAATGCGTTTTTTATATTCTTAGCTAGAAAATCCAAATGAAGCTGCTTCGCCTCATCACTCAAAGGAAACTGCCGAGCTTCGCGAAACTCTCTTTTCTGACTGGAACTGTCAGCAAAAACCGTAGCATGAGAAACCTTCTTTTCCTCTTTAAGCATACTAGGTTCCTGACCGCCCAGCAATTCCAGATAAACCTTAGCCAGCAAATCAGCGTCAAGCAATGCCCCGTGCAACGTACGTTCACTGTTATCAATTCCATAACGGCGGCACAAAGCATCCAGATTAACACGAGATCCCGGAAACAAATTACGCGCTATTTCAAGCGTATCAACAACTCTGTCCCAGGTAAATAACGGTTTCTCCAGCTCTTTGAGTTGCCCATTCAAAAAGTTAATATCGAATGATGCATTATGCGCAACCAACACGGCATCCCCGACAAAATCCAACCATTCATCCGCTATCTGCTTAAAAGTCGGATAACTTTTCAAAAAATCATAACTTAAACCGTGAACTTTGAAAGCATCATCAGGAACATCTCTTTCAGGATTAATATACTGATGATACGTCACACCGGTAGGTATATGATTAATCAACTCGACAGCACCGATTTCGACCAATCTGTCACCTTCATTAACATTAAAACCAGTTGTTTCAGTATCAAAAACTATCTCTCTGACCATCGTCCTACTCTTCCATTCCGCTAATTGCGCACAACAAATCAACTTTCAACAAATTCAGCGGTTTATCCGTATTAATCACCACATCGGCTAAACGCTTTTTTTCTTCATTATTCATTTGAACTTTGTTAATTTTTTCAAAATCTTCACTACTGACATTATCACGCTTCATAACTCTCTGTTTCTGTAATTCATATGCCACATCAGCAACAATCACATAATTGCAGAATTTATCCCATCCCATTTCATACAATAAAGCAACATCAATAAAAAATAAATCATCAAAACGGGCATTCCGTCTTATTAAATTCCTAAATATCTGCTTAAGGAAAGGATGAACCAAAGCTTCGAGTTCTTTTAAACGACGATTATCTGAAAATACAATATCCCGCAAACGGCGTTTATTCACTTTTCCGTTTTCAATAACCTCAGGAAATCTCGAGCCGATTGCCGCAATAAAATCTTTTTGGTAATATAAGCGTCGAACCCATCCGTCAACGTCATATACAACATACCCTAAATCACGGACAAGCTGTGCCAAAGTCGTTTTTCCGCAACCGATAGAACCCGTGATGGCTACTATTTTCATTTAATCCCCCAAAACAAAGACTTAAGACACTTATCAACAGAAGTGCCGTTTTCTGTGCATAACTCGTCTGTTCACTAAGGTTATACAAATTAATCACCATAAAGTAAAATCTAATATACCCACTTACGCACAAGCACACATTTTATCCCGAAGCTGGGGATAAAAAAGTTACACACAAAGCCTGTGTTTTTTAGTTTACATTTTGTGTTAAGAATTTTTTAACGATTCGTTAAGAAAGGATTAACTTTATCACACAATATTATAAACAGCCTGATGTCATCTGTATAACTCTGTGCTGTAAAACTTATCCACATCAGTCACAGGTATATACAATCTACTACTAACTTTTTAAAAATTATTATATGGGCAGGGAAGATGTGCATAAAACTGCCATGAAAAAATCTCTATTCTTTGTTTGACACTTTATAATTTAAATCATATATAAAGCATAAGCGATGAACATATAGTTCATATTTTTACCCTTTCAACATTTAATTTCATTTTTATTTCAAGATTAGGTTCACATGAATTTAAAAGAGCTCAAGCAAAAGTCTCCGACCGAATTATTAACTCAGGCGGAAGATTTAGGAATTGAAGATGCATCTTCAATGCGTAAACAGGATTTAATGTTTGCCATTCTCAAAAAACTGGCAGATGATGATATTATCATCAATGGCGAAGGAACAATTGAGGTTATGCCTGACGGATTTGGCTTCCTCCGTTCTGCCGAATCAAATTATCTGGCTGGACCGGATGATATTTACGTTTCTCCCTCTCAAGTTAAAAAATTTGGTCTGCGTACCGGTGATACTGTTGAAGGAGAAATCAGAGGACCGCGGGATAATGAACGTTATTTTGCTCTTACTAAAATTAATACCATCAATTTTGATGATCCGGAAAAGTCCAAACTTAGGGTGAATTTTGACAATTTAACCCCGCTTTATCCGACAGAAAAACTCAACTTTGATATCATCTGCGGCGATAAAGATTATACCTGCAGAGTTATCGACTTAATTTCTCCGCAAGGAAAAGGTCAACGCGGACTGATTGTTGCACCGCCTCGTACCGGTAAAACAGTGATGTTGCAAAATATTGCACATGCTATTGCAGAAAATCATCCGGAAGCATACCTGATGGTATTACTCATTGACGAACGACCGGAAGAAGTAACAGATATGACCCGTTCGGTCAAAGGTGAAGTAATTTCCTCAACCTTTGATGAACCGGCAGCTCGCCATGTTCAGGTTGCTGAAATGGTCATCGAAAAAGCCAAACGTTTGGTTGAACATAAAAAAGACGTTATCATCCTGCTCGATTCCATCACTCGTCTGGGGCGTGCGTATAATACGGTTATCCCTTCTTCTGGTAAGGTTTTAACCGGTGGTGTTGATGCTAACGCCCTGCAACGTCCGAAACGTATTCTCGGTGCGGCGCGAAATGTGGAAGAAGGCGGATCTTTAACTATTATTGCAACAGCATTGATTGATACCGGTTCCCGCATGGATGAAGTTATTTTTGAAGAATTCAAGGGAACAGGCAACTCAGAGATTATTCTTGACCGTAAATTAACCGATAAACGCTTATTCCCGACAATAGATATTACTCGTTCAGGAACCAGAAAAGAAGAATTGTTGGTTGATAAAGCAACTCTTTCCAAAATGTGGGTACTGCGCCGCGTATTAATGCAAATGGGCATGACCGACGGTATGGAATTCCTGCTTGATAAGTTACGGATGAGCAAAGATAATCATGATTTCTTTAATACTATGAACAGCTAAATAAAAACCCCGGAATTTTCCGGGGTTTTTATTAAATCAATGTCATTTCTATAACTGCCCATGAAAACAATATAATGGTTTTACTAGGAAAAACCGGACGATTAACTGTTCTGTAAGCCAGACGATATGCCACTACTGGAACATAAGCCGTCATAAGGCAAAGAAGAACGGGAGTAATAATCATAATTGCGATGACAACCGGATAATAATCCATCATCTTATATTGCCCTAAAAAGACAGCTGTAACTAAGCCGACATAGCTGATAACAAAGTTAAATTTTGAATTTTGCGGTCGAAAAATCTCCAAATTATAAAGGAGTACAAACAACAACCCTGTTATCCAGGAACATAATTCATATTTCCAGATAATTGTCGACGAATGTCCGAAAATAAGAAGTGTGGTTGCTGTAATCACCACAATGATACCGAGAAAAGTTTCAGCTTTCATATGTATATACAATAATTTAGTTTGTAATAATAAAATTTTATAAGATTATGCCTTTTTCGATATATTTTGTCAAATATTATTTTTACAATCCAAGAAAATCTTTAATTTCAGACATATTATCGAAAATATGAATAACTCCCAAGGATTTTATTTTGTTAATATAATCTGAAGAATTATTCATATCGCATCCGATAAATGCAATAACAGTCATTCCGGCTTTAATAGCCGCAGTCATTCCTGCCAAAGAATCCTCAATGACGACGCATTCCTCAGGCGAAACTCCCATTTTTTCAGCTGCCAATAAGAATAAGTCAGGTTCCGGCTTGCCGTGCGTAACCATATCAGCTGTAAATAAATTGTCTTTATTAATATATTTATTCCAAAAACCGATTGTCTTTAATTTTTCAATACTTTTAGATAAAATTCCGCCAGTTGCGACACATTGCTTTATCTGTTGGTTTTTCAGTATTTCTTCCGTGCCCGGAGTTGCATCAAAACCTTGTGACATTACGGCAATATCACGCCGCATGCTTTCTTTCCAAAATTCATCATCTGTTTCAAGACCGAGCTTATCCAAATTTTGCCGTTTTGTTTTATCACTCATGCCACCAAGGTGATAATTTGTTGTGGCAAAATCCCAGTCCAGATTGAATTTTTCATTAATCATTTGCCGCCGATTTTCCAGCCATAATTTTTCTGTATCAGCCAACACGCCGTCAAAATCCCAGATAATTAATTTTTTAGAAATTTTAGTCACAACACAAACTTTCAGTAGAAAAATAATGAGTCCGTAGGAAGCTCATACAAAAGAATTTCAGACAGTTTATAGGATAACACTTAAGTAAAAGTAAAAACACGCTGAGAAAGCCAAAAACGGGCTGTTACGGAAACAGGCAATTTTTTATAGTATTTTTTACCAATTTAATCTATACTATTGCCAATTTTAAGATTTTTACAGGAAGATGATATGGATAATAGAACCATTTATGCTTTGTCGACGGTAATGGGAAAATCAGGTGTGGCTGTCGTGCGTATTTCCGGAGCCGATGCTCGAGAAGTCATTAATAAAATGACAGATATTGAGACGAAGCGGTTAAAGCCTCGTTATGCTTATTTTACGAATTTGTTTTCTTTTCCTGATCGCCGATTACTGGATAAATGTCTGTTGCTTTATTTTAAGGCACCGTTTTCTTTTACCGGGGAAGATATTGTCGAATTGCAAATTCACGGCTCCAGAGCCGTTATTTCCGGAGTCCTTTCATCTTTAGGTGAGATAAGTGGTTTCCGCTTAGCTGAACCCGGAGAATTTTCAAAACGAGCCTTTTATAACGGTAAGATGGATTTAACCCAGGCAGAAGGGTTAGCTGATTTGATAGATGCTGAAACAGCTGAGCAGCAAAAATATGCCATACGTCAAATGGAAGGCGGGCTAAAAAACTTGTATGAAAATTGGCGTGAAGAATTGCTGACGATTATGTCCTATCTTGAAGCTTACATAGATTTTCCTGATGAAGATATTCCTCAGGACACTGTATTTAAACTTGAAGACACTGTATTTAAACTTTCCGAGGCTATATCTGCTCACTTGTCTGGCGACAAAATCGGCGAACGACTTCGCGAAGGTTTTAGAGTTGTGATTGTCGGTCCGCCAAATGCCGGAAAATCCAGTTTATTGAACGCTGTTGTAAATCGCGAAGCTGCCATTGTGTCTAACATAGCCGGTACAACTCGAGATGCTGTTGATGTGCATCTTGATTTGAAAGGCTACCCTGTTATGTTTACAGATACAGCCGGCCTGCGCGAAGTTGAGGATGCTATTGAAAAACGAGGAATAGAAATTGCTTATAATAAAATTAGCGAGGCAGATTTGGTAATATGTTTGTTTGATGCATCACAAGACACTGTTCATATCTTTGATAATCTGAAAAAAACGATTTTTGATAAAATGCTTTTGGTTGCTAATAAAGCAGATAAAATATCAGAACAACAATTAACAAACTTACAAAACCATAATTGTCTGATTGTAGCGGCCAAACAAAAACAAGGCTTAGATAAATTGTTGGCTAAAATTACAGAATGCATTGAAAACAAGTTTACTTCAAATTCTGACGTGTTGATTACTCGGGCACGCTATCGTCAAGCTTTATATGAAACTTTGGAAGCCTTGCAACAATTTAATCTGCAAAAAGAAATTGAGTTGGCGGCTGAAGATATTCGTTTAGCTGCTCGAGGCTTGGGCAAAATTACCGGGCGTATAGAGGTTGATGATATCCTTGATAAAATTTTCGGTTCATTTTGCATCGGTAAATAAAACTTGACTCATTTGCAGAAATAGACTAATTTTCCAACATAATTTAATTATTAACTTAATACTATATTTTTATGTATTTAAAAATTAATACCAACAATGACAGCCTGCACAACATGATTAGGCATAATATCGCCATACTTAGCGGTTTTACAATTGCTTCCAGTGAATTTTCAGGTATTAGTGATGGCTTTCTGCCTTATCTGAATGACCTCGTTGACAATTTTAAGAAGCTTTTTGAAGAATATGATAAGGTTGAAAACGAGCTTTTTTATCTTCGCATAGATGAAGTAGAAGATGTCAGAGTCAACATCTTATTGGTCAACCTGCAGAAGGCTATGCGCTTGTTGATAATGAGGATTCAGGAATATAAAACCTATTCGGCTCATGTTGCAGCGGTTTATGTGTTATCTGTTTTCTGTATCTGTCCGTGCATTATAGAGCGGCATGAAGTTTATGATTTTTTGCTCATGCTTCGTAGCAATTATATCATCTGATTTTTAAAACCTGCCTGTGTTTCAGGCAGGTTTTGCTTTTAAATGAGAGGCCGTATTAACGGCTTGCTAATCTTTTATATGTTACGATAAGCATAAGTAGGACTCCGCCTCTATATAAGGCAGATTGGTAAGGCAGAATGTATGAAGAATAATAAAGAATATGACGTTATTGTTATCGGTGGTGGTCATGCGGGGTGTGAAGCCTGCGCAGCAGCAGCCAGAACCGGTGCCAAAACAGCATTGATTACCCATAAAATAGAAACCATAGGTGCAATGTCTTGTAATCCGGCAATAGGCGGTTTGGGAAAAGGTCATTTGGTGCGTGAAATTGATGCCTTAGACGGATTAATGGGACGTGTGATAGACAAAGGCGGTATTCAATTCAGAATGCTTAACCAATCCAAAGGTCCGGCAGTTAGAGGTCCACGCGCCCAAGCAGACAGAGAATTATACAAGAGTTTTATGCTGGAGGCTTTGCAGAATCAACAAAATTTAGATATCATTGAAGCGGCAGCAGAAGGTCTGCTGTTTGAGGCAGATAAAATATCGGGTGTCATTCTTGCAGATGGTACTGAAATCAGAGCTAAAGCTGTTGTTTTAACTTCCGGAACCTTCTTAAACGGAGTTATGTTTGTTGGTCATGAAACAACTATCGGCGGGCGTATAGATGATGTCAGCTGTTCTGGAATTACACCGTATTTAAAACAAAAAGGGCTCAAGGTCGGCCGTTTGAAAACCGGCACCCCTGCCCGCTTAAACGGTAAAACAATTCATTGGGAAAAACTTGCGGCTCAAGATGGTGATTATCCGCCTCAGCCTTTTTCCTATCTGACCAAAGAAATCACCAATCCGCAAATACAGTGTTATATAACCCATACTAATGAGAAAACACACCAGATTATTCGTGATAATTTTTCCAAATGCGCATTATTTTCAGGTTTAATTAAAGGTGTCGGTCCACGTTATTGCCCGAGTATTGAAGATAAACTGGTTAAGTTTGCTGACAGAACCAGCCACCAGATTTTCTTGGAGCCGGAAGGTCTAAATACCGATGTGGTCTACCCAAATGGTATATCTACTTCTCTACCGCCCGATGTTCAAGAGGCATTTATTCACACTATTGAAGGATTGGAAGATGTAGAAATTCTACGTTATGCTTATGCCATTGAGTATGATTATGTCGATCCTCAGGAGTTAAATCGCACACTGGCTGTTAAAAAAGTTCCCGGATTATATCTTGCCGGACAAATTAACGGCACAACCGGTTATGAAGAAGCTGCTGCTCAAGGACTGGTTGCCGGCGTTAATGCCGCACTCTATGCCGAGGGAAAAAATCGTGAATTTACGATTGACCGTAGCGAAGGTTATATTGGTGTTATGATTGATGATTTAATTACCAAAGGAGTTGACGAACCTTATCGAATGTTCACGTCTCGCTCAGAATATCGTTTACTGTTGCGGGCGGATAATGCTGATGCTCGTTTGACTGAAAAAGGGTGGAATATCGGTTGTGTCGGCGAATATCGATACACTGTATTTAAAGAAAAATATAATCGTATTAACAGCTATCGTAATCTTTGTGAAGAACTGGTTGCCAAACAAAACCGTCTTGATGAGATAGGCATCAAAACAAAACATGACGGCACTAAGCGTACGGCATTTAATTTGATGTCTTATGACACTGTTTCACGTGAAACAATTAACCAACTTTGGCCTGAATTATCATCTATGCCGGATGACGTATATGAAGCAATCGAAATAGAAGCTAAATATGCAGGTTATCTGAAACGCCAGCAAGCTGATATTGATGTTTTTCATAAAGATGAAAATTTGAAAATTCGCGATGATGTTGACTATAGTCAAATCGGAGGATTATCGCGTGAGATGGTGCAGAAGTTATCTAGAGTTCGGCCGTCAACAATTGGTGAAGCCGCACGTATTCCCGGCGTAACCCCTGCGGCCATTACTGCTATTTTGGGATATGTTAAGAGGTGAGACATGACAATACCAACCATGAAAGAAGCCTTAAAACTCTATGAAGAAGCTATTGAAAAGCGTTGTGAGGAATCATCGCGCTTTAAATTCGGCCGCGCCAAAGGACAAAGAATCCATTCGGCCATGGTGGCTGTTTGCGCTGAAATAATAGCTTCAAGACTACCTGATATTGATGGTCAGAAAGCATATATGATGGGATTGTTTCATGACTTTGGAAAACTGGTTTATAATGATGAGGTTTCCGATAAATTTCATGGTTTAGAAGGATACAAAGTGCTTACGGAACTCGGTTATGACGAGCTGGCACGCATTAATCTCACTCACACCTTTTACCAACAGGAGCTAAACCCCAGAGAATATACATCGTATAATCCTTGGGAATTACGCCGTTGCAAACATTTATTGAAAACTTTGCCGTTCAATGACTATGACCGATTAATTCAGCTGTGTGATCGTTTAGCTGTCGGTGTGACATATAACATCAAACAACGCATTCAGTTTATTCAAGATACTTATCGTTTGCCAACGGCTTTGGCAAAAAAGAAATATAGAGAAGCACTGCTTTTAAAAAAATACTTTGATGAAAAATGTGGTTGCGACATATATAAATTGCTTGGGGTTAATTAAATGTCTTTACCCTCCGAGAGAGAAGCTGAAGCATATTTTGAATATGTAATCGCTGAGCGTAATAAAACCCCCTGCCCGTTTCGTCCTGAATGGGAAAAAGAATTTAGAGCCCATAGTCACGCTGTTGGTGATATTGCTGCTCAAATAGCATCTAAAACAGCGTATTTAAACTCCCGACGTGCATATCTGTCAGGTTTATTGCATGACTGCGGGCGAATTAAAGATGAAAAAAGCGAAAATGTTTTTCATGGCTGGACCGGATATTTGCTGATGACAGCTCAAGGTTGGCATGAAATTGCCCGTATATCCGTCACACATTGCTTTCTTGATTATAATTTTAATCCGGAGGAATATCCTCAAGCACACAGTGATATATTAAAGTGTAAAGAATATATTTCACAGTTGGAATATGATGATTACGATAAATTACTACAACTGGCTGATATGCTGAATGACTGCGGAAAAACCTGTACCTTACAATATCGCTGTCAGTCATTGGCGGAGAGGTATTCTTTTCAACCGGAATTTCTCTCTGCACATTTAAATTTTGCCGAGCAACTGCATCACTACTTTAATAACAAATGCGGTTGTGAAATTTATGAACTTTTGGGTATTGAATAATGTCTTGTCCTAATCGCCGTCAGGCAGAAATGATATGGCAGCAGGGAATCGATTATTCCCGCGAACATCACATAAAATCAGAGCAGGTAGATAGGGAATATATTTGCCATACACGCGGTGTGGCCGAATTTAGTTTCCGTTTTGCGCAAAAAATGGGACTGGATGCAGATAAAGCTTATGTACTGGGACTGTTACATGACTATGGCAAACGTCGGAATGAAAAGCAAGAAAATTGCTTTCACGGGATTATGGGCTACTATGATATGCTTGAATTAGGTTATGAGGATGTCGCTAAAATTTGTTTGACCCATACCTTTGTTCATAAAAACTTTGCGAATGAAGATTACTCTTATCCTGATTCTTGGCTAGACGAATGTCGAAAATTATTGTTCCCGTTAGTTTATGATGATTATGATCTAATTGTCCAATATGCAGATATGTTTTTTGAAGGGGTGCACTGCATAACCCCTGAGAAACGCGTAACGGCTATTGCCGAACGTTACGGGTTAACTTCTGAACAAAAAAATAAATTAATTGATTTAGTTTCTTATCTCAAAACCTCCATAGATAATAAGTGTCAATGTGACTCATATCAGCTCTTGGGGTTAGTTTAGTAAAAGCAAATTATAGCCAAACAGTGTATTTAAAATAATGTGAAATCTTGATATTCTGAGTCAAGATGGTTTTGTAACTGTATGTATTTAAAATAAATTTTAAAAATAACTAATAAGGTGTTTATAACTCCGTTTTTATGGTTTTAAAATAATTATAAAAAATATATAAAATTCTTATGGAAAATATTTTAAGAAAATATGATGTTTCACGTGAAACATTTGAAAAGTTAAAAGCTTATGAAGCCTCCCTGCAAGAGTGGCAAAATAAGTTTAATTTGGTGAGTTCTGCATCTTTGCAAGATAGTTGGAATCGTCATTTCTTAGACTCTATGCAATTGTTTAAATTTATACCAAAAACCGCAAAAACTCTTTATGATTTTGGATCTGGAGCTGGGTTTCCGGGGATGGTTATAGCCATTATGGCTAAAGAAAAAACACCGTATTTAAAGGTGAGCTTGGTTGAAAGTATAGGTAAGAAAACGCTGTATTTAAAACATGTGGCGGAACAGGCAGGGGTCGATGTTACAATATATAATGAGCGAATAGAAAACTTACCTCAAAAAAATGTAGATGTGATAACTTCCCGCGCTATGACAGCCTTGGATAAGTTGTTGGATTATGCAAGACCTTTTTGCGGTAAAGATACAATATGTATTTTTCCTAAGGGCAAAAAATATGCCGAGGAAATAGAGGAAGCTCGCAAGCGGTGGAAGTTTGACTGTCAAATTATTCCGAGTGAAATGAGTGATGAAGGTGTCATTTTAATTATCAATAATCTAAGCAAACTTAAGGGAGTTAAATAATGCCAAGAATTATTGCTATTGCCAACCGTAAAGGCGGTGTAGGAAAAACCACAACCACGGTAAACGTTGCGACAGCCATGGCTGCCACAGGAAAAAAAGTTTTGGTTGTTGATTTGGATCCGCAAGGAAATGCTACAACCTCTATGGGGGTAAATAAAAGTGGTCGCATGGCATCATCATACGAGGTATTGCTTGGTGATAAAAGAATCACTGAAGCTGTTGTCTGGACGGATATACCCAATTTTTCATTAATACCCTCTTCTCCTGACTTGGCTGGGGCTGAAGTAGAATTGGTTGAAATTGCCAACCGTGAATTTGCTCTTAAAAAAGCTTTATATCGTGACGCCGTAAATTATGATTATATTTTGATTGATTGTCCGCCGTCTTTAAGTTTAGTGACAATTAATGCCTTAGTTGCAGCTGATGCTGTCATTGTTCCCTTGCAATGTGAATTTTTGGCTTTAGAGGGCATAACAGATTTAATTCGCAATATTAATCAGATTAAGAAAAAATTTAATCCGAAACTTGAACTGCAAGGTGTCGTGCTGACAATGTATGATAAGCGCAATAATCTGACACAAATGGTTGAAGATGACGTTCGCAGTTTCTTTGGCAAAAAAGTTTATCAAACGGTTATTCCGCGAAATGTCCGCATTTCCGAAGCACCGTCACACGGAAAGCCTGTTCTGATTTATGACTTCAAATGCCCTGGGTCACAGGCTTATATTAGTTTGACTGGTGAAGTTCTGAAGAGAGAAAAGGAATTATTGGCATGCTAGAGAATGAAATTGATAAAATGTTAAACAGCACCCCTGGTGAAAATAACCATAATCACAAGCGTAAAAGTCTGGGGCGAGGTTTAGGTGCCTTGCTTGGCGAAGATGATTTAGATTTAAACACGGTTGAAGATTTAAGTTCTTTTGCACCTGTTACTTCGTCGGCTAACTTAATAGATATCGAATTATTAAAACCCGGAAAATTCCAGCCTCGAACAGAGTTTGATGAAGAGGCACTGCATTCTTTAGCAGAATCTATTAAGGAAAAAGGTGTCTTGCAACCGCTTTTGGTTCGCAGAGATGGTGTAGGTTTTGAAATTATTGCTGGTGAACGCCGTTGGCGCGCATCTAAGCTGGCAGGTCTTGATAAAGTTCCCGTCATTGAAAAGGATCTTTCTGATAAAGAAGTTCTTGAAGTGGCATTAGTGGAAAACTTATTAAGAGAAAACCTGTCGGCAATAGAAGAGGCGGAAGGACTGCAGCGTCTGATTGATGAGTTTTCTCACACGCAGGAAGCTTTATCACAGATAATTGGCAAGTCTCGCAGTCACATAGCAAATACGCTGCGCCTGCTTAATCTTCCAGAAGCTGTTAAGCTTTTGGTAAAAGAAGGCAGACTCAGTGCCGGTCATGCTCGGGCTTTGGTGGGATTAGAAAACGCCGAAGCCTTGGCAGAACGAATTATCGCTAAAGACTTAAATGTACGTCAGGTTGAAGAATTGGTTGCCAAACAAAAAGAAGGTAAAAAAGAAACCGCACCAAAGGCTGAAAAAGATTCTGACATTGTCGACATTGAAAAAGATTTAAATAAAAATCTTGGTCTGCGAATCAAGATATCTCCCAGTAAGCAAGGTGGTGGAAAAGTCGTGTTGCAATATGCTTCTCCGGCAGAGTTGGATATGATTATCGACATTCTTGAACAGAAGCGAGCAGGGGAGAGAAATAATGCAGCAGCCGCTCCGATGGCACCTGTTGCTCAGTCTTCTAACGGTAAATTTTCGATTAAAGTGATAGATTAAAGCTAATGCCTTGATTTATATAGAAAAAGCAGGAATTGTCTTCCTGCTTTTTTGTTGTCTCGAAAATTTGATGATAGAGGCGTTAATAAAAATTTTTTTGATAAAACACCCGTGAAATATATAAAATATTCTGTACGGGCAAAAAATAGGGCTTTATGTAAATATTGACTATTTAGGTATATAAGGAAGGAAACAGCTGTAGATAAACAGTCGTGAAAATGATTTTTATCGCTTTAAAAGTGAAACGGAGAAATATCTTAATAAGTAACTATATCTTTACCAAATGCGATTAAAATTTTGTGGTAGATTTTTGTTCAAGGATATGTTCTAATAAACACAAATTCAACCAGAGGAATATAGAGATGCTGTTTCTTAAAAAGTTTTTACTGGGGCTTGGGGCTTTAGTGTTGATTTTAGCCGGAGGAAGCGGTACCCAAAGCAGCAACATGATTTTACAGGGCGGCGGTTTTGTCGGCTTAATCATCGGTTTGATAGCCCTCTATATTTTTACCAAAATGGCTTGGCGTGCGATGGGCTGCCTGCCGTCATTTATTGTTGTTATCGGCATTATCGTTTTTATTCTTTATGCCATCGGTGCCTTTAATAACGGCATTGGCGGGGTGGGTCATAATTTGCAAGTTTTCCTCGGAAGACAACAACAGGCAATGAAGTCCATGCAGCAACAACCGGTTAACAGCCCGCTTGCAGAGGAGGAAGAATTTATTCCGGCCATAGATGAAAATTTTGGTTCTTCCGTAGGTGAATTTAATGATGCACAGCCACAGGCACAAGTTCCGTCTGCAGAACCGCAGGGAAATATGTTTCAGCAGCTGATGAATTCTCTGGGGAATGGTCAGGCGAGCGGGAAGCAAGAAGTTAATCCGGCTGAATTACCGACATTTAACAGTGCGGCCAGAGTTATTAATGGTGATACATTGCAAATTCAAGGACGTTATTTTAAGCTTTATGGTATTGACGCGCCGGAAGCAAACCAGACTTGTGCGGATAAATCCGGGCGTTCATATAATTGCGGCCGCCAAGCTGCATTGTGGCTGAAAGGCTGGATTGGTGATAATATTTTAGAATGCCGTATTATGCAGCAAGATGCTAAAGGTAATATGGTTGGTACATGTTCTTTGGGAGAATATGATATCGGAGCCGCTTTGGTTAATGCCGGCTGGGCTTTTGCCTACACCAAATACACGGATATTTATGTTCCGTATGAGTTACAAGCTCAGGCTAATGGAAACGGTTTGTGGCAAGGAAAATTTTATAAGCCTTGGGATTGGCGTGCGCTACAGGCCCAAAAGCCTAAAATCAAGGTTATTAAACCCAAAAAACATCGTCAAAATTTTCTTGGAATGTAAGAATGCTGGAGTTTATCTGTCCTGATGAAAAGGCAACGACAGACTTAGCGGTAAGAGTAGCTGCGGCAGCTCAGACCGGAGATGTTTTTGCTTTATACGGAACGCTTGGAATGGGTAAATCGGTTTTTGCCAGAGCCTTTATACATTCATTGACAGAAGCAGAAGATGTCCCCAGTCCGACATTCACCTTGCTTCAAACTTATGAAGCTCCGGAGTTTGAAATTTTTCACTATGATTTATACCGATTAAAATCAGCGGAAGAAGTATTTGAACTTAACATTGAAGAAGCCATGTATACCGGTGTCTGCCTAATTGAATGGCCTGAGAAAATGGGAGGATATCTGCCGCGCGGCTGTATCAAAATGACCATTACACCGGAGGCTTCCGGCCGCAAGATAACCTTGGATTGCGCAGATGTCAAACGCCTGTCCCGTTTTGAAAAGATGAAAGCCTGATATGGAAAATATCCATGCGACCTGTATTGTGTTAAATAATCGAGGCATACTTCTGACCGGACCTTCAGGCAGCGGAAAATCTGATTTGGCACTGAGAATGATTTTTGAAAAAGGGGCTTTTCTGGTTGCGGATGATCGAACAAACATTTGTAACGGGGAGGGGAGACCGACCGCCTCTTGTCCTGAAAGCATAAAAGGTTTGCTGGAAGTTCGAGGGATTGGTATTATTAAATGTCCGGCAGTTGATACCGCTGATATTTATTTGGTTGCGGAAATGGTGGAAACCGCGTCGGCCATTGAACGCCTGCCAAGCCCCGAAAGTGTCATCATCAGTGGTCACCCCGTCAAAAAAATTAAACTCTATCCTTTTGAATTGTCTGCTGTTCACAAATTAGCTCTCGCTTGTGATGAAAAAACAGAAGCCTGTTGATTTTTCAAGATGAAAGCTCTAAGATGAGCGCAAAATCAGATTAATCTACGAAAGAAATGTCCCATGTCAGGAAATATCGTTGAAAACTTTTTACGTACATTAGGCAAGCCGTTGGTGACTTTTATCTCCCGTCTCGGCCAGCTGTCACTGTTTATTGCTCAAGCTCTGTATCATACTGTTACGCCGCCGTTTTATTTACGTTTAGTCGGTCGCCAGTTTTTGGATATAGGTTTTTATTCGCTTCCGGTGGTTGCCCTGACAACAATTTTTGCCGGTATGGTGATTGCTTTGCAGACTTATTCCGGTTTTTCAAGCTTTGGTGCTGAAAGTGCCGTCGCTTCAGTTGTTCTTATTTCCGTAACGCGTGAATTAGCACCGGTATTCTGCGGTTTGATGGTTGCCGGACGTATAGGTGCCGCAATGGCTGCGGAAATCGGAACCATGCGCGTAACTGAACAAATTGATGCTTTGGTAACATTGTCAACCAATCCGTTTAAATATTTGGTTGCGCCGCGTCTTCTGGCCGGTTTAATCGTTTTGCCGTTGCTGGTTTTAATCGGTGATGTTATCGGTATTTTCGGCGGTTATGTTGTTTCTATTTATCAGTTGGGCTTTAATCCGGCGAATTACATTAATTCCACAATCAATGAATTGCAGTCGATTGATATTTTAACCGGTGTGACCAAAGGTGCTGTTTTTGGTTTCATTATTGCCTTAATGGGATGTTATAACGGTTACAAATCAAAAGGCGGTGCGCAAGGGGTTGGTGAAGCGACAACCAATGCCGTTGTTTCATCGTCTATTCTGATTTTGATTTTCAACTACATTATTACCGGTATGTTCTTTACCAAATAAGCAAAAGGAAGACAGAAAATGAATGATAATAAAATTGAAATCCGTAATCTTTCCAAAGCTTTTGGTAAAAAGGTTGTTCTGGATGGAATAGACCTTGACATCAAACGTGGTGAATCCTTAGTGGTTATCGGTGGTTCGGGAACGGGTAAATCGGTTTTAATTAAGTGTATTCAAGGGCTTCTCAATGCAGATAGCGGCTCTATTAAAGTTGATGAGGAAGAAGTTGTCGGTGCGCCGCGTAAGCAGGTTGAAGCAATGCACGCCAAAATGGGAATGCTGTTCCAGGGCGGTGCTTTGTTTGACAGTCTGACTGTTTGGCAAAATGTGGCTTTTGGATTGATTGAAAATCATGATATGCCTAAAAAACAAGCTAAAAATGAAGCTATTCGGGTTTTACGTCAAGTTGGTTTGGCTCCTGATGTCGCTGATTTGTCACCATCAGAACTGTCCGGCGGTATGCAAAAGCGCGTTGGTTTGGCCAGAGCCATTGCTACCAAACCGGAAATTATCTTTTTTGACGAACCGACGACCGGTCTTGACCCTATTATGTCTGACGTTATTAATGATTTAATTCTTGAATCCGTTAAAGGACTGGGAGCCACAGCCTTGACAATTACGCATGACATGGCATCGGCGCGAAAAATTGCTGATAAAATAGCCATGCTTTACAAAGGAAAAATTATCTGGCAGGGAACAGTCAAAGAAATGGATAAGACGGATAATCCTTATGTTCGTCAGTTTATTAACGGTTGCTCTCAAGGCCCGATTAAAGTCGAGGTTTAATAATGGCAAAAAAAGGCGGAAGTGAATTTGTATGCCAGGGTTGCGGAGCCGTTTATCCCAAATGGCAGGGAAAGTGCGATGCTTGCGGCGAATGGAATACCATTGTTGAGGAACAAGTCGGCGGTGACGGATTCTCTAACTTAACGCCTAAGAAAAAAGGCCGGCTGTTGGAATTTGTTCCTCTCAGCGGTTCACAAGAAGCATTAACCCGCCTTGTGACGGGTATCAGAGAATTAAACCGCGTTTGCGGCGGCGGTCTGGTTCCCGGTTCAGCCATTTTGGTTGGTGGTGATCCCGGTATTGGTAAATCAACTTTGCTGCTACAGGCCTGCGCCAGTATCTCAAACCTGCCGTCACATCCTGAGTGTTATTATATTTCCGGAGAGGAAGCCATTGATCAAGTGCGAATACGCGCTAAACGGCTGCAACTTGAACAATCTCCGGTCAAACTAACCAGTGCAACCAGTGTAAAAGATATTATCGCCACCTTGGAAGAATCAAATGCAGCAGTGGTTATCATCGATTCGATTCAAACCATGTATCTTGACGAAGTGGAATCCACACCGGGCAGTGTGTCACAAGTGCGAGCTTGTGCTTATGAATTAATAAAGCTGGCAAAGAAAAAAGGTTTTGCTCTGTTTTTAGTGGGACACGTCACTAAACAGGGTGCAATAGCCGGTCCACGGGTTTTAGAGCACATGGTCGATACGGTGCTTTATTTTGAAGGCGAACGCGGCCATCATTTTCGTATTCTGCGAGCAGTCAAAAACCGTTATGGTGCGACAGATGAAATCGGCGTCTTTGAAATGCAGGATCAAGGGTTAGTCGAAGTTGAAAACCCTTCGGCCTTGTTTCTGGCAGAAAGACAGGGAAACATTTCCGGTTCTTGCGTTTTTGCCGGTATAGAAGGATCCCGCCCGGTTTTGGTTGAAATTCAGGCTCTGGTCAGTCCGACAGGTTACGCCAGTCCGAAACGTGCTGTTGTCGGCTGGGATTCTAACCGTTTGGCAATGGTTTTAGCTGTTCTTGAAGCGCGTTGTGGTATGAATTTAAGTTCTCAGGATGTTTACCTGAACATCGCCGGCGGCCTAAAAATTTCGGAACCAGCTGCAGACTTGGCTGTTGCCATGGCTGTTATATCTTCTCTGACCAATAAACCCCTGCCGGCGGATACGGTTATTTTCGGTGAAATAGGCCTATCCGGAGAAATTCGTGCGGTAACTCAGCCGAACTCTCGGCTGAAAGAAGCGCATAAATTAGGATTCGCCAGTGCCATCACTCCGCCTACTCATAGCAAGGAAAAGAAACATAGTCTGGAAATGACTTGTTATGAAATCGGTAATGTCCAGCGTTTGATAAATTGGTTTAACTAGGATAAAAAAATGTCTCAGCCATTGAATAATCTTGATATCATTATTTTAATCATCCTTGGTTTGTCTGCTCTGATTGCTTTAAGTCGCGGACTGATAAAGGAGGTTCTGTCTATTATCGGCTGGGTGCTGGGGTCTGCCGCTATTATTTATCTGCTTCCGGTTTTTACGCCGATAACCAGAGAATATATTTCAAACGGAATGATTGCCGGGGTCGTGACTTCAATTTTTATCTTAATTTTGTTCATGGTTATCTGGATTTTGTTGACAGGAAACATCGTCGGCAAAGTTCGTTCCAGCAAATTAAGTTCAGTTGATCGCGTATTGGGATTATTTTTTGGTATTATGAGGGCTTTTTTGCTTGTTATCCTCCTGAATATTCTTATCAGTTGGATGATGCCTAAAGATCGCCAACCGGAGACATTTAAAAATTCGCGGTATTTCCAATTAGCCGGAGAATTTGCTAAACCTATAGAAAATCTGATACCCAAAGAAACTTTAGATACCATCCGCAATAAAGCGGTTGAAGTCAGCGGCAAAACGGTTGACGATGAACCTAAAAAGTCTAAAGAAAAAGAAACGTCCGAAAAATCAAAAGACGCGGAAGATTTATTTGAAAAATTGGCGCAGCCGCAGGTTAAATCCAAAAAAGCTAAAGAAACCGCCAAACAGCCTGAAAAACTTCAAGAAAATTTTGACGGTTATAACAGCAGTGAACGGATTAACCTGGATCGCCTGATTGAAAACAGCCTTGATTAATTAGCGTATTTTCCGCTCAGGGTATAGCTGGCGAGCATATGTTTATCGACGGCACTGTAAAAATCTTCGATTCTAAATCCTGGTTTAAGATTTAATTCTGCATCCAGCGCGTAAACATGCAGGTCGTATCGATGGGTTTTATTAGGAGGTGTCATTCCGCCATAAGCAGCTTTATTCCAGCTGTTTGTTCCTTGAATAAGGTCTGTTGCTGTCCGGCTGTAGTCTTCAGGAATATCTTTACGCTTGTGACAGACCGCCATCCAATGAATCCATGAAAATCCGGCGACAGGAATAGCATCTTCGTCTTCCAAAATCCAAGCATATGATTTTGTGCCTTCAGGCTCTTCACTGATTGTGAACGGAAAAGAAAGAACCGGAATTTTTGTGATGATTTCAGTGCCTCTTTTACCATACTTATCATTAAAATAACCGTTTTGAATTGCAGAACTGGTAACAATCATAGTTTTATCCTTTCTGAATGAATGAATTCTAATATAAGTACAATATTCAGAAAAAATAGGGAATTAACCCAAAATTGAAAACGAAATTAAGTTCCGCAAGCTAATCAAACAGACGGATAAAGCGTACCGGCTCTTGTTTATACTTTTCGAAATTATTTAAAAATACAAGCTATGATTGAAAAACCATAAAAACTAAAAAGCATTTTTTATATGCATAATTGAAAATGGAAAAACCACCAGAACAGCATCAAAGCGAATATCCATATTTCGTAAATCAGCACGACGGTTTAAAAAGGCTTCAGCTCCGCGTCGAATACGATTTTTCTGATTTGCAGAAATAGCATAAGCCGCTTTTTCATTATTTTGACGTTTTTTAACTTCAACAAAAACCAAAGTTTTACCTTTGCGAACAATAATATCCAGTTCGCCCGCACCGGTTCCTTTTCCGGTAATATTATTTCGCGCAACGATACGATATCCTTTGCAAAATAGGTATAGACAAGCCAGCCTTTCGGCATATTTTCCGTCTTTACATATTTTCATTTTTTATCTTCAATGCTTGTGCGTATATGTCGTTTTTATTCATTCCGGAAACGTCAACAACTTCTTTAACAGCGGTTTTTAGCGGCATAGTCTTTAATTTATCCCGCAACAAGGCATCAACATCAATATTTTCAGTTACTGAACTTTCCGGTGGAGCGATCATCAGCACCATTTCGCCTTTGGGCTGATTCTGTTCAAAATGTCTAATCAGCTCCGCTGCCGTACCGTTAATACATTCCTCATAGAGTTTGGTAATCTCTCTGGCAACGGCAATTTCTCTAAGGCCGAAAATGTTTTCTGCGGCCGTAAGTGTTTTAATAATTCTTGGCGCGGTTTCGTAAAATACCAGTGTCGAGTTAATGTTTTTCAGCTCATTGAAAAGTTCAAATCTGGCTTTATCTTTATTTGGGATGAAACCGGCGAACATGAAACGATTGGTCGGCAAACCGGAAAGCTGCAAAGCCGAAATAACCGCGCAGCAGCCTGGCACGGTCCAAACGCGGATATCTTGTTCACGGCAACGACGAATAAGCTTATATCCCGGGTCAGAAATAAGCGGTGATCCGGCATCACTGACAAGAGCCAGTGTTTTTCCCTCTGTTATCAGCTTAATAAGGTTCTGAGCCTGTTGCTCTTCATTGTGGTCTTGATAAGTTATAAAAGGCTTAGCGGCACTTAGTCCTAACAGGGAGAATAATTTGCGTGTAACACGCGTGTCTTCGCAGGCAATAACATCTGCTTCAGCCAAAACTTCTTTGGCTCTGGCTGAAATATCCGCCAAATTACCAATCGGTGTTGCCACAACATATAAGCCGTTTTTCATCATCTGTACTTTACATTCAAAAAAAATTAAGCTAGTTTCTGTGATATATGATTTTCTATTTTGGGATAAATTGCAAGTGTTAAAAAAAATAAGTTTTCTGGTCGCCTTCGGGTTGCTTGCCGGTTGTCGGACGACCGTCAGCACTCATGGCGGTACGGAGGTGTCAAACACCGAAATCAGTGAAGTTAATTTGGGAACGGACGGTAATTTCCGCGTAGGTGTTTTGTTGCCCTTGAGCGGTGATGCCGCTCGTCAGGGAAACGGGTTGAAAAATGCTACGATGATTGCTTTGGAAGATGTCCGTGAACCTAACCTGATTCTCCAATACTATGACACCAAAGGAACGCCGGAAGGTGCGCGGATTGCCGTTACCAATGCGATTAATCAGAAAAGTAAATTGATACTTGGACCGTTAAAAAGTTCTTCTGTGGAGGCTGTTGCCGAACAGGCTAAATCCCATAACATTCCTGTCATTGCCTTTAATACCGGTTCTAACGTACTGCAGCCGGGAGTTTATACGCTTGGCTTGATGGTTGAAGAGCAGGTTGATCGCATAATTTCTTATACAGCTGCGCAAGGACGTTCTCGTTTCGCACTGCTGATTCCTGATAACAAAACCGGTATAGCAGTGGCGCGTGCAGCGGTTAAATCCGCCGCCAAAAATGGCGTTAAAATCACGCGTATAGGTTTTTATACCCCCGGAACAACAGATTTTTCAGCCGTTACCAAACAAATGGCTGATTACAACACGCGCACCGGCCGGCTGCAAAATCTGAAAGCCGGATTAAAGAGTAAAGTTGCTGCCGGCGATGTCTCTGCAGCTAAAGTGCTGGAACGTTTAAATAAAACCGACACGCTGGGTGAAGTTGATTTTGATACGGTTTTAATTCCTGAATCCGGAGCCGGATTAAAAGCCGCGGTGGCGATGTTTGGTTACTATGACGTTTATGCCCCGCAAGTTAAGTTTATCGGCACATCTGTTTGGGAAAATACCCGCCTTAACACGGAATCTACACTGCGTGGCGGTTGGTATCCGGCTTTGTCACGCTCTCATAGCGGCTATTTTGCCAATAAATATACGGAATTGTTCGGCGAACGACCGAGCAGTTTGTATTCCATGGGATATGATGCTGTCGCTTTAGCTTCTGCTCTGTCTAAGAAAAGCGGCGGAGATTTAAATGAGATTATTACCAATTCAGATGGCTATGTCGGGATAAACGGAGCTTTCCGTTTGCTTGAAAATGGGCAAAATCAACATAGTTTGGATATTGTCGAAGTCCGCCCGGCTGGAGATGTAATTATTGATGATGCACCGAAAAAATTTGATGTTTCTGATATGTCGGAAACAGTCGGAGCCTTTGTGCCGGAGCCAGGTTACCAAGCACCTAGGATTTTCGGCAAAGACACAACAACCGCGCAAACGCTGATTTATGGCCGCCCGCTGGGGCTGGAAAGCCAACCGTTGGATTATGTCTCCGGCTCTCAGGAAAAAGAGATTGTCAAAGAAGGTCTGAAAAAGCTTAATATTGTTGTTCCGGACTAATAACTGATGTTAATTAGTGATTTTTCCCTTGAAAAATCGCCGGATATCTATGATATTAATTTCATTATGATTTGAGCGCGAACGCTGAAATCTATTTGACGGAGGATGATGGGTTAGCCATTCGCCAACCCGGTCAGGTCCGGAAGGAAGCAGCCGTAACGAAACCGGTTAAGGTCATTCGTCCTCCACCTTATTTTAAGAAGAATTTTAATGGCTGAAGAAGAAAATAAAGATAACCAATATGTGGTTCTTGCCCGTAAATATCGCCCACAGAGTTTTAATGACCTGCTTGGGCAGGATGCGTTAGTGCAAACCCTGACAAACGCCATTAAAAATAATCGTCTGCACCATGCTTATATTTTAACCGGTATTCGCGGCGTTGGTAAAACCACGACGGCCCGTTTAATTGCGCGCGCCTTAAACTGTACCGGACTGGATGGCAACGGCGGGCCGACGATCCATCCTTGCGGTGTTTGTGAAAACTGTAAAGCCATTGCGGCTGATCGCCATATTGACGTGTTGGAACTTGATGCGGCGTCCCGTACCGGTGTGGATGATATCCGTGAGATTTTAGACGGTGTGCGTTATAAGCCGACCAATGCCCGTTATAAAATTTATATTATCGACGAAGTCCATATGCTCTCCAAAAATGCGTTTAACGCTTTGCTTAAAACGCTTGAGGAGCCGCCGGCTCACGTTAAATTTATTTTTGCTACGACTGAAATCCGTAAAGTTCCGGTAACAGTTTTGTCTCGCTGCCAGCGTTTTGATTTGCAGCGTTTGACAATTGAAGATTTAATGAAGCTGTTTAACAAAATTGTTGCCGCAGAAAATTTGAAAGCTGATGATGAGGCTTTACATATTATAGCCAAAGCAGCTGACGGTTCTGCGCGTGATGGTTTGTCTCTGCTTGATCAGGCGATTTCACTCGGTGCCGGCGTGGTTAAAACAGATGTTGTTAAAGAAATGATTGGCTTAGCCGATCGCAATCAAACATTTGAGTTATTTGAAAAGCTTGTCAGCGGTGATACCAAAGAGACGATTATCAAACTGCAAGAGCAGTATAAAAACGGGGCGAACCCAACCTCATTGTTGCAAGATTTAATAAACATTACCCATCTGTTGGCCAAAACCAAACTAGTGCCGAGTTTTATCAACGATTCGTCTTTAAGCGAAGCAGAAAGAGAACTTTGCCAAAGTCTGAATGCTAAAGTTTCTATTGCGGTCTTATCCAAGATCTGGCAGATGATGATTAAAGGGTTAAGCGAGCTGCAGGTGGCTCCGGTGCAAATTGATGCATTGGAAATGATTTTGATTCGCGTGGCTTATTCGGCTAACCTGCCAACACCTTATGAACTTTTGAATGACGTAAAAAAAAACTCTAATTTAAGCGTTGCTGCTTCTGCACCGCGTTCTCCGGGAAATGCTCCGGTTTTTAGAGGGGCTCCGGCTGCGGAGCCTGTCTCCGATTTTCAGTCAAACAGCGATAAACTGGTCTTTAATCAAGTCAATGATTTAGTGTCATACCTCGAGCAGAAAAAAATGCTGTTGGTAGAATATGCCATTAAGAATGATGTTTCTATTTCTGAATTTAGTAATGGTTTAATCAGAATGACCGTTTCTGAAAAAATCCATCCGGATTTTATTCTCAATCTGCATAAAACGCTGACCGAGGCGACAGGCCTGACTTGGAAAATCGAACTCAGTCGCGGAGCCTTAGGCGTCACTCTGGCTGATATGGAAAAAGCCGCGGAAGAAGAAGAAAAGCGTAATATTATGGAATATCCGCTGGTTAAGGCGATTATGGCAGAATTCAAAGGAGCCAAAATCGAAACTGCAACCCGCAAAATGACCGACATTGATGACGATTCGTCAGAAATGGATTTCGGTGCCGACAATAATGAAATTATATATGATGAGGAAAATTAAACATGATGAATATTCAGGGAATAATGAAACAAGCTCAAATGATGCAGAAAAAAATGGAAGAAGCTCAAGAAAAGCTGGCTCAGCAAGAAATTACCGGAACCAGCGGCGGCGGCTTGGTTAAAATAACCCTGAACGGCAAATTTGAGGCCAAAAAGGTAGAGCTTGATAAATCTCTGTTGGTACCCGAAGAAGTCGATATTTTAGAAGACTTGATTTTAGCCGCTTACAATGATGCCCATGCCAAAGTTGACACCGTTATGGCTGATGGTATGAAAGATGTTACCGGCGGCTTAAATCTGGGCGGTTTAAAACTTCCTTTTTAAGAGAGATATCCCGTGGCCGGAAAAGAAATCGAGAAATTGGCGAAACAAATCGCCAAGTTACCGTCACTGGGCACGCGTTCTGCCCGGAGAATTGTTTTACAGCTGCTGAAAAAGCGGGAAAATTTATTGTTGCCGTTAATAGAATCTTTGAATGAAGTGGCGGCTAAAGTACAAACCTGCGAAATTTGCGGCAACTTTGATACAGAAAATCCTTGCTCTGTCTGTTCATCTGATAAACGTGACAGCCGACAATTATGCGTTGTTCAAGATGTGGCAGATTTGTGGGCGATGGAAAGAGTATCATTTTTTAAGGGTAAATACCATGTGCTGGGCGGTATTCTGTCAGCATTGGACGGTGTTGCACCTGAAGATTTGAATATTGACAGCCTGCTGGCACGCATAACGAAAGAAGAGGTGTCTGAAATTATTTTGGCACTCCCGGCCACGGTTGACGGACAAATCACCTGCCATTATCTCGTTTCTCGTTTGAAAGACAGCGGGGTAAAAATTACCACTCTGGCGCAAGGGATTCCAATGGGAGCAGAGCTGGATTATATGGATGAAGGAACCATCCAGTTGGCACTGAATTCTCGTAAGTTGTTATAAAAACAAAACCGTCCGGCGGATAAAACCGGACGGTTTTCAGATTGCGGTAAGTTGTGCCTTATTTTGAACGTTCAGTTAT